>JAZOWR010000226.1:0-40075 GCA_045659345.1 Ructibacterium sp. | reverse complement strand
TCACTGCGCAAGTGTTCAGAGTTTGCCCCTGCGGTCTCAAAGATATCACGAACCAGTTTATCTGTATTCAGAACATCCAGCGCATCCGGAATAATCTGAAGCAGTGGCGAAATCTGTTCATTTGTACAATCTGTTAAGGTTTACATTAACAATATATGCCGCTTTGATAGTATCAAAATAATCAATGTGGCGTCTGAAATAGTCCCAGAGTTCAGGAGTTGCATCACCGAGCGATTGTGACATAAAAGGAGCGGGTTCACCGGTCATTTTTTCCACGACTTCACGCAATTCCTCAACATAGTTTATCACCAATTTGCTTTCGTTTTCAGATTCCTGCATAATTTTATCCAATTCAGCATTCCGCACCTGTGCGGTATTTTCAGTTGTTAAATTTTCCTTAACAACTGAATTTTGTTCGGGAGCTGCTTCATCATACCACACGGCAATATCCTGACCGCCTGCTACCTTATTTATTCTGCCGACACTGTCAAGGTGATTCCATACCGGCAAGCGGTACTTTTCAAATTCAGGACTTGTAAATTCAACCAAGCCGTTTGCTTTAATTTCTGCGATAACTTCGCCGTCACGATAGATAGAATTGTGTTTAATCGAGTACATTTTTTACCTCCTGTTGTGTGTTTTTAATTTTTTCGAGAATTCTGTTTACATCCATATTCAGCTCATTTTGAATAAGGATAAAAATCTCTCTTTTGCCTTCGTTGCGTGCCAATTCAAGCGCATCTTTGGAAAAAATAATCTTGTCCTGACCGCAAAGTTTTCGCAGATGGTCAAGAATAATTTTTCCGTTTTCGCCCTGCATGGCGTTTTGGAATTTTTTGATTTCCAGCAAAATGTCAAGTTGACCGTTCATATTACATACCTCCTACAAGTTGACTGGCAAGCGAAGTATCAGAGACTTCCCCTGTCAGATTTTGTGATTTGATAATATCAGTTGCCTGTTGCGCCTGCAAAAGCTGCTGCTGTTCTGCCGCGCGCTGTTCTCTTATCTGTTCAATATCATATTCACTGCGCAAGTGTTCAGAGTTTGCCCCTGCGGTCTCAAAGATATCACGAACCAGTTTATCTGTATTCAGAACATCCAGCGCATCCGGAATAATCTGAAGCAGTGGCGAAATCTGTTCTATTGCCGACATTGTACCGGAAATTTTAGACCGTTTTGCAGCAAGCGCAAGCGGTGAGAAATAATCTATTCTCAACATTTTTCTGTCAATGCCGGGAAGCATGCCGAATTCTCCATGGTCAATCAGAGTGAGAAAACCGTTGACCAGAAGCGGCGACAGAAATTCATCCAGGAACCTTGCCACGAGAGGCAATATCATTGTGTTTTTTTCGTTGACCAGCTGCTGAATTTCAAAGGCTGTCCGCTGTCTCCCGCTCTGGGTGTTCAGATTGGTAATCATGGTGAACAAATCTGTGGAGAAATAATTGTCGATGACTGCGCCCAAGCGGTCAAGAAAGTCCATACCGAAAGGCAAGTTGCCATCAGGAGTGTAAAACTGCGGAGCATTGAACCTCCCTCCGTTGCTGTCGTAGAGATTTACTGCATTAGGTTCAAAGAAATACTGCGGTACAAGATTGCTGTATGCTGCCAAGTCCAGAGCCACCGGCGGTTCAAGCTGCATTTGCGTTGCTTTTGCCATGGCAATCATACCTTTATTAAGATATTTTGCAGTACGCAAGGCGCGCTGTGTCGGACTGTCAGAATATACTCCGTGTACAGGAGTATCAACACAGCCGACAGTATAGGGATTACGCTCAAACCCGCTGAAACGGATGATTTCCTTGCTGTCTCTGTCAATATATATGGAGACAAAAGGCGCATTCCTTTTGTTCAGTTCAGGTTTTCCGTCATCGGTGTATTTGCGGTTGCGGTTGGGAGCCACATAATGAATAATTTCAAACATTTTTCCCGCTTTTTCGTTGTCAAGCGACTCTGCATACTCTCTGATTTTTGACGGGATTTTGTCCCCTTCAGCAGTGAAAGTGTTGATAATCTGCAATGCGGTAAAGGGAATTGAACGATAGACGGTATCTTTGACACCTTTTTTTGACTCTTCAACATAAAATTCACCGATATCGTGAGTTTTGAATTTTATTGTCATATCGTCATAGTCATACTCAATACTCGTGCAGATTGTACCGATACAGCCGAGGTTTTCGGCAGCGGAAAAAATCTCCGTTGCAAAATTAGTCGAGGAGTAAAGTTTTTCGTAGTAATGTTGACTTGCCTGACTGAGAAAGTTTTTCAGTTCAACATTTTTCTCAAGCGCGGCAATCGGCGCAATGCTGAACCACGGAACGGACGGAGGACAGAGGTTTGAGAAAAAACCTCTGGCAAAGGTATAATTGGCGTTGCCGACATAATCGTTGACGATTTCTGCCGGGCGTTTTTTCTTTTTCTGCTGAGAGTTGAGCGGAAGCTCTCCTATGCCGTATTTTGACGGCGTGGCAAAAGCCTTGCACTCTTCAAACACCGAATCAAGCGAACTGCGTTTACTGCGCAAATCGTCAAAGTTTTTAATCAAAATTTTGCCGTTGTAGTCCATAACATCACCCTAAAGTTTGTTTGCCCTGCTGAGTATCATTCCGGGACAGAACTGTTTTACTGTTGCTGAAAGCCTTGCGGATGCGTTCCTTTTCCTCTCTGTTAGCCATAGAGATTTCTTTTGCGCTTTGGGCTGTCGGAGAAATAGGAGCAACCGGTTCGGGAGCTTTGATTTTTTTTCGGTTCATTCCCTGCATTGCCATTGCCATCATCAAGTCATTATCGCTTGATGAATCGGATTTTTTAGCCATTTTTGACCTCACTTTCTTTTAATTTATGCCAATAAAAAATATGTCTGTCAGTGTCGTTTTCATCCGCATTTGCCAGAATAAATTCCTGCGGATGTTCAAGATATGTTCTGCAAAGTCTGATTGTCTGCGTGTTGCGGGAGTTGACTTCTCCGATGATACCGTACTGCATGCGTGCGGACTTGAGACAATGCCTGATAACCTGCAGCGTATTTCTGGTGAATTTGCCGAGATAGCCGAAAGCCACATGCCATGTCTGCTCATTGAGATTATAGAAATAATAAAAAACAAGCAGCTGACCATTGTAAAACGCACCGAAAACAGTCTGCGCTTTTATCCAGTTCCAATCAACCTTTTTGATGTCAAACAGGAATTTCAATCGGTTTTCTTTTGCGGCGCAAGTCAGATACTCCAATTTTTCGTCTGCGGTAAGTTTTCTGAATGTTATCATTTCCATAATATCACCTCAATTCAATACTGAATAATTTTCCCTGGCACGCTGTGAACGAAGCATAGCCTGGCGGATAAGTTCATTCTGTTTCTGCGACCGCTCATATTTATTAGGTTCAAAATACATAGCCATATATTGATTTGCATCGTGGATATGACTGAACATATTCTTTTCCGGTTCCATAGAGTATTGATTTTCACCTGTTGAGAGCCTTGTCGCCAGCAATTTGAACTGATAACCTCCTGTAAATCCCTGACGGAGCATAACGCATGACGGGTCAAGTATATATGCCACTGCACCGCAAGCGAAACGGTTCAATCTGTCAAGCACAGCACGCCTGCGGGGTTCAAAATCATTTGTCGTACAAGGAGTAAACTTCAACCCTTTGCGTTCCAGCACGGCAGCGCAGCTGTCCTCTGAATTAGCCTGACTTCTCTGCATGCCTGCGGGGTCTCCTGTTGCCACAATTTTTTTGCAGTTGCGGAAACGGCGGTTCAGATCCGGGAGAACCATACTGTCGAGGAATTGAGTCAGACCCATATTCTCTGAAACATATTCAGCGAGAACCCTCAACTGACCTGCTGCAGTCTCCTGAGCAACAACGCAAGCGGGAGTCAGACCGAAGTCAAAAGACAATACCAACTCTCTGTTTTCGTCAACTTCAAGGCGGTCATTGCTGACATGCATATTCTCATTGAAATCCTCATAAACTTTCTTGCCTGTAAAAAGAGACTTGTACAGACAGCAGAGCATAACATCAATGAAGTCAACCGTATTACCGGAAAGCATATCTTCATAATAAGCCACACCTTTGGGAATATTCCGCAGATTTTCAGCAGCTGGATTGACTTTATATGCACCGTTCACTTTGATTACAGCCGGAGGCTGGTCAAAGAACTGCCAGTTTTTGGGAGTATTGACCTCTGCACGGTCATACCACCAATGAAATTCTGACGGACTGTTGGTGTCCATGATAACACCGTTCCAGTTGGGGACTTTCTGATTTTCCGCTTTTTTGGGATAACGACCGACACGGGACATGGAGTTGACAATAACTGACAGCGGCAATTCACGGGCTTCATTGAGCCATACGCCTGTCAATTCCAGCGAGAGCAATTTCTTTGTATGTTCTTCTCTATCCATAGCCAGAAACATTATTTCCATTTCAAGGTGTGTCCCGTCTTCAAGATCCTGTTTGAGCCAGAAAGTCGGAGGAGTAGCCCAGTTCATTTTGCCGAGACTGCTGAACCATTCAGTCCAGGTCTTGATTGTTGTTGTCTTAAGTTCCGGATAAGTGTTACGGATAACCGCCCAGCGGGATTTTCGTTTGCCGTAAACATCGGGTTGAATTTCAAGTCCTTTGCGGAACATTTCCCAGCAGCAAGCAACGGACTTGCCTGAACCGATAGGACCTCTGATGCCGCGGACAAATGCTTTGGATTTGTGAAATTCTGCCAATGTAGGTTCTGCTCTGTATCTCAATATATCCATTATTTAGTTGTCCTGATACACGGATGATTGTCATGGTAATCTTTGATAATTTTTTCAAGTTCAGATCTGGTAATTCTTTTTGCCTCAAGTTCAGTAAGTTTCAGACGAATATTAACCACATCTTTTTCCAGAGTTTTGATAGAAACGAAAGTTTCTTTGATAGTTGCAAAACTCTCCTTAACGAGAAAACTGATTACAGCGAGCATTATGATTATAACACCAGAGGCGAACCACAAAACAATTTTTTCAGAGGATATTTTCATCTTTTCATCTTTCTTTGAGCCACTTTCCATGCCATATATCCGAATTTCTGACAGAGTTTAGCGAAAATCTGTGCTTTGGCAATCGCAATATACCTCCGCGGCGAATACCATTTGTACGCTGCGACAGCTTCCCATTTGCCGTTGATTGCAAAGATATCATTTGCCCGTGAAAAATCATGACCGCAAGCATACATCATATCATGAATAGCAGCGGTTGCTTTCTGCCGGGGATTGAGCCATGTTATGAAGCTTCGCAATTTGTCGGGGAACCATTCAGGACCGATGCCGTTGCAGTTGCGCATGACTGTTTCTTTCGGCAGATGCAGAAGCTCTCTGCCGATAAGTTTGAGTCTGTCAGCTCTGTTGCGTACTTGTCGGAGTTCATTTCTATCCATTATTCATCACCCTCCGCAACAGCCCCCTCAGCAACTGTAAAAGCACATCCGTAACAATCTCCGCTTGCAAAAATCTGCTTAATTCTCAAATCATTAACAAGCAATATCGGTTCTGATGTTGAATTTTCAGTCAGCATTGAGCCGTATGTATTTGTGCCGACAGCATAAATCTTGCTAATTTTGCTAATTTTGTCGGCAACGCTTAAAGCGTATGATACATCACGACCGCAAGCGACCTCAGCATAAGCGCGCGAGTTATCAACCAGCACAAATTTTATCTGGTCAGCAGTGAGCCCCAAGCCCTTTTGATATCCTGTAATATACCAATAGCCTTCTTGAGAGAGTACCGCCATGTGTGCAGCACCGCAAGCGACATTGACCGGCGCAAAAGAGAGAGCAAGCTCTACCGGAGCTGCTACATTAGTTTTATCGCCTGTTCCCAGCTGACCATTGCCGTTATACCCCCATACAAAGAGATGTTTCGTACCTTCTTTTTCCTGAATTGCCGCGCAAAAAGCTCTTTCCGAAGTGGAAGTAGTCCCGGGAAAAGCAGTTGCAGTATGAGTATAACCGCCTGCGGCAATATCAACGATATCGGACAATGTGGTAATTTTGGTAAATGTACTATGTGTTGTAGTTGCAATACCGGACCCCATAGCTCCATAGGATGATTTACCCAAAGAATAAACATTCCCATTTTGCGATAAAGCAAGAATTACTCCTTCGCCTGCTGCAAGTTTTGTTATTTTTTCGTCTATCGGCACGAGGCGAGGTTCAGAGCGGTCTTGAGTTGTACCGTCTCCCAAATATCCACCACCACCATTTCCCCATGAATAGACTTCACCTTTGTCATTCAGAGCCAGTGCCGTCTGTCCGAAACATACAATATCAATCCAATTATAAATATTATCAGTCATTGCCAGAGGCTTAAAGCCGTAGCATGTTTGTCTTTCCGGACCGCAAAGACCGTTTGCACCTGAACCTGTAACCCATATTCTGCCGTCAGAGATAGCCACGCCGTTATCGGAGTCAATATGTACCTTGGCGACATTCCGCATAGCCATATGCGCCAGAGGAGCAGCAGTTATATTTTCGTTCCAGTTGACACCGCACTGACCGTTGTTGTTTCTGCCGAAAACGTAATACTTATTTTCCGCTTTAGCTTCAGTGCCGGCAGACGCTTCAACTTTCCCCAGTCTGACCGACAAATCGTTAATACCGGTATCAAACTCTTCATGTGCCGCATTATTATCTGCAGTTAACTTACTTAAATTTCCTGAAGTCGTATTCAAAATATTACTGAGTTCAGATATTAAATTTCTGATATCGGCGTGAGCTGATTCAGATTGATTATGAATTCCGATATCAGATACCTGCTTGGCATCATCACGGAATTTTTCAGCCTCATCACGGAATTGTCTTGAGAGCAGAGCAGCGGAGAGAGCTTGAGCGGCAGAGAGAGCCGCATTGACAACGGATTCAGATAATTGTTCAGCGTTCTGAATATAGTCCTGGATATGCTTCAGCTGTTCAGCAAGAACAGTGAAGTCAATTTCCCCGTCACCTTCATACCTTAAAGTATTGTCGAGACGCAAATCAAGCTCCTGACAAATCATAGTCAATTTGTCAAATGCATAATTCAACGTATTTGCCGGAAGTTTGGTATTATTAAAAAATTCTGTCTCATTGGTAATATCAGTCAACCGCTGAATAGAGACGATTGAACCTGCCGGGATACTTTCCGGAAAGACCACCTGGTTATTTTCAACAGAAAAATCTTTTCCGTAAACTTTTTCAATTTTTTTGTCTGAATTTTTAGGGGTGATGAATACAGTGATGAATTCGTTTCCGAGGAATTCAAAGTCGATAACGAAACTGTTTTCGCCTTTGGAAACATACTCTGTTTTTGAATAGATGTCTGTTACACTCATGTAAAACTCCTTTTGTTATACTTATAATATCGGTTTAATTTCCCGCCACTTTTTTTATAAAATTCTTGATTTTTTTTTAATCTTCAAACCATTTTTCAACTCTTTTGCCTAATTTTGACACGGCACGAAGCAAAATTCCTGAAGTTCTGATAACCGGCGGACCGCCAGCCATCATCAAATCCCCCATAATCTGCATACTGTCAAGGATATCAAAATCTGATTTGCCTTCAATGAATTTCTTGACTTTGGAAATATCTCTGATATAATCATTGAACATCGGCATAAAATCAAACTTATTTAATGCTTTAAAATAATTATTGCTCAAAACCGCAATCAACGCACTCAAGCCCTGTCCGACAAGGAATAATGAATCAAAAGAACCGAGCAGCCAACCGGCTATATAATTGTCAAGATCTTCCTCCCAGTCCTCAAAATTAAATCCGTGTTTAATCATTGAGCCGATAAGGTTCATTGCTGTAGATGCAATCAGATGATTGACGATGAATTTATTTATCAAATTCTTTTTGTTTGCAGTTGTCGGATTTTTCAAAACTTTCTGCAAGGCAGTCAATTCAAGTGCCGCCGTCTGCATCGGATTCGTCATATAGGTTGTGAATGCACGCAATAACGGCTTTGTCGAAAAAGAATTCAAATCTTTCAAATAGCCGGATTGCTGTGTTTTTTCTGTTGACTTCATCCACCAGCGATAAGCAAAGTCAAAAGCTTCTTTTTCTGACATTCCTTTTTTTATTGCCGTATCATAAAAATACCGGTATGCAGCATACCCCCATGTAGTCGTACTCAAAACATCCGCACTGGTTGTCAAAGTCAGCATTTTTTTCATCATTGCATCTGCAACGGGGCTGATTTTTTTACCTTTAAGACTGAAATTCAACAAGCCGCCCAAATTGGGATTCAGCCCTGTGCCTTCCTTGCGGTTTGTTATGAAATCACTGTTCATAACAAAATCACGCCAGCGGCGATATTCCGGATTCCATTGATTAGCTTCAGGGAGATACCGCATAAGTTTATCCACCGGCACATAATGAGCATAAGACAAACCGCCTGCAAGCTGTTTCAATGCAGATGCAGGGTTGAGAGCGATATTGCTCGGAGCCCAAGTCTTATAGAAACCGCTGATGATTTGTGCGGCTTTATCGGCTGCGACACCGCCTGCGGCTTGAGTTTCCAGTTTCTCTTTGAAATTATTCCAGAACGCCTGACCGAAATTCTTTCGCAAGGTGAACTGAACAGCCTTGTCATTATATACCGCCCGCAAGGTTCTGATGGTTTGTGTCCACGCCACAAAATGAGCCTGTTCAAGCTGCTTTGTCAAAAACAAAGTAAATGCGTTTGAACTCGTTGACGGAGCAAGAAAATGCAACCGTCTGCCGGTCAGAAAATTTGCATTGACTGTCAAGCCGCCCGACTGATTGCCGAAGCCGGCATCCTGCACACGGTCAGTCAGATTGCCCTTGAAATCTGCATACCAGAAGTTTTTCTGTTCCGGCAGATGTACGCCGTAGCGTTCAAAAACAGCCCTGTCAAGTTCCTCCTGGGTATCTCTGACATAATCACGCAAAGCATAAGCAACTTCAAGCAGAGCGGGATTTTTGGCATTCAAATAATTTTTCAACTGGTCAATAGTCTGCTGCGAATATCCGTTCCACATCATTGCCGGTTGATAATATTCCTGCTCCCATGTCAGAATAAGCTGAACCGCCGCACCCGGTGTCAGTATCAATTCTTTTGGTCGTGTCTGCATATTAGAATTACTGCCGATAAAGTAAACTTTATCATATTTGAAACCGTCTTCAACAAAAGACTGCCATTGAATATCATCAATATCATCTCCCATATTCAGCCGTGATTCAGGAGTAATACCGGCATCATACTGTATCAACTGTTCTCTTGCTCCGTGAAGAGCAAAATTATCAATAACAAGAGCTTTGATACTGTTTGAGTCAATCATACTTTTTACCTGCGGCAAATCGGCAAGTTTAAAGTCGAGAGAAATCACATTGCCGCCGTCAGTGTCAGTATAAACTCGGATATTTCCGTCTTGTTTCCGTGTCAGAGTAAAGGTTCTGCCGATATTCTTTGTAAGTTTTTTCAAATCTGCACGGATAAGTTTCAGCTTTTCAAGTTTGTTGCTGTCGTCATCCGCCTGAACCGGCAGCAGTTCAATTATTTTTTCTCCATTATTGAGATCTTCAAGAATTTTGCGGGCATGATCGACATAAACAAATTCTTTGCGGGAAGGTCTCCCTTTGTCCCACTGGGGCACTGCATTTTCGCCGTCTTTCATCAAAGGGGCATATTCTTCAACGAAAACACCGGTATTTTCTTCCTGCATAGTTGAACGCAGGAAACGCCCACGCCCGACAATAGATGTAATGCCGTGTTCTGCAAGTTTTTTGTCAAAAACATTCTGCATATTATTCAGCATTGTCTGTTCTTTTTGTGCTGCTTCATCGACCATCCGTTCAAACTTGCCTGCTTGTGAATTATCTTTGGCAATCATATTATCCGTACCGGAAAGAATATCAAACATATCATTGAGAGACATTGACATATAAGTATAATTCTCAAGCGGATTTACAGATTTATCCAGTTCATTCTGACTGGGAGTTTCAAGATTGCCTGAATTCATTTCCTTGCGGACTTTGAGCCTTAATTCGTTAAATCTTTCCCTGTCTTCATTTTTGGCTTCGGCAAATTCCTCTCTGCCGTCTTTGATGAATTTCTTGAGTTTTTTCAACGCTCCTTCAACTGCATCGACTTTTTTGAGTTCCAATGCGCCGAAGTTTTGAAGATAGAAAATATCATTGTCGATTTTACGGATTTCAGCGAGAATACGACCTTCTTTATTTTCTGTGTCCTCCGTGGCATCAGCAAGTTTTTCCAACGCTTCAGACAGAGCATGTTTCTGTTCAAAGTCATATCTGAGAACACCGGCAACAGTGTCAGGAGACATTTTGACGACTGCTGCAATGCGATCCAGAGCGACTTGTCTCTCGCCCATGGGAGAATAAGGAACATTTTTTGCTGTGCGTTTGGTTCTGTTTTTCTTCAAAAGCTGATTGATTTCCAGAATTGCATTCTGCTTATGAAGATTTTCCTGAAAGTCAAGCATTTCAGACATGAGTTTTTCCAGTTCAAACTGCCGTCTGCCATCAGGATATTTGGCAGTTTTGGTATTGGGGAACTTACCGAGGTTCATAGCTTTACTGATAAATTTCTCTCTGAACCCTCTGTCAACATGTGCATAGGCAAAATCTTTTGCTGTCTGCTGCACCTGCTGGATATCAAATTTGTCTGCAAGCAACTTTTCTTTCATGTTTTTCAATTTAGCATTGAATTCTTCTGTCAACTGGTCATAAGCAATTTTGTACCCCTTTGCCAGTTCAGGAGCGTTGTCAGATTCATTCATTATTGCCACATTGAGAGCATTGATTTGTTTTTTTGTCGGAACTCCCGGAGCTTTTTCTCCGAGAACCATTTCATAGAGTTTTTTGTAAGTTTTGGTATTCTCGTTAATCCACTCCGGAGTGATAAGGGTTCCCTTTTTGGTGATGATTTCAAGAGCCTCCTGAATTCGTTCCTGCTCCTGTTGTCTGTCCCATTCCAACAGCAAGCGGCGGTCAAGTTCTTTTGTCTCAAAATTCTTTTCAGCCAGATAATCTGAATATTTTTTATTGAGGTCATTTTTTGTAAGGTCACGGAAAAAGTCAATCAATTTCTGTTCGACCTCTTGAGCGTCCTGACCGTATTTCTCCGCTATTGCCTGTGCGATTTCATCTGAACTCATTCCCTCGGCGTTGGCAAGAGCTTTTTCACGGCGGGCGAGATAGTTTTTGTACTGTTTATCAGATTCTTTATCACGCTGTTTCCGTTTTCGGGAGTATTTGCGGAACTCCTTAGAAATGAAAGAGCCTGTAAAATCCTCTTCGTCAAAAGTCAATGACGGTTTAATTTTGAAATCACTGCCTGCAACATCAATTACCTGACGGTACAAATCTACATTTTCATATAACCAATCATTACGGCGTTTTACTCTTTCTTTTGCGATAGCGGATTTATTTTCAGCATCGGCGACACGTGCGCAATACCAGGCGGTTTTCTCATTAACATCCACGCCTTTACTTTTTAAGAAATCAAAAACTTCTGATTTAGCAGCATTAGGATTTCTCATCATAAACGGTTTGAGAATATTAACATAATCCCGTTCTTCATCCTCCGACATCTGAATAACCGAAAACCGGATATTATTTTCTGCCGTTGCCATCTGTAAAACTTCTTTGCGAGGTATTTCTCCGTAAGTATAAATCTTTAAACCGGCATCTTGCAAAATCTTTCGGACATCTGCTGCGGTATTATAAGGAATAACAGCGGCAACAAATTCATCAAAGCCGACTGCCCTCTGGGGCTTTGCTTCAAAATATTCTGTCGGCATATTAATAAGTTTATTCAAAAATTCTGCCATTTTATTCAGAATTTCTGAATTATCCTCAAAGCGATCGTTTAAATAATCTATATTCTCTTTGCCGCCTTCTGCCATTGCCATTAAACAATCAGAACCGGTATCCCAGCCCCAACTATATCCATTAGTGGAACTGGCAGCACGCATTTCTTCTTCAAGTTGTTTATATTCTTCTTGAATATCTTTTTTTATTTGCTTAAAATCTTCTTCTGAAACAATATTATCTCTATTTTTTTGAATTTCAGCAATGGATTTGAATTGTTTTGATTTCATACTGCGGATGTTGCCGATACCATAAAAAAATCCTTCGCCATTACGAACTTTTTTTGTCATCAATTTGACAATATTTTCCAGATTTGCAGGCAACCATTTTCTTTTTCCTGATGGAGTATAACCATTAAATATTTTACCATTACCGGAAAAATTTAATTCAGGCAAAGCAAAATTTTCCCACCATGTATCAAAATCAAGATTGTCAGGATTGGTAACATTGAACCAGTTTTTTGTTGCCGGTAAAGATTTAATATCATCTGCAAAATCATTATCAGTCATTTGATTTTTATGATAATAAAGCTTTTTATCTATAGAATTTCTATCTTCCGGATCAAGAGTTTCATATGGTTTAATTAGACTATATGCTCTATCATAATCACTATCCGTGTATTCATAAGTAATCTGCGGAACACGAGGAGAATAAATATCCGCATTATACACCTTGTTGCTTTTGACTTTGGGATCAATCAGACTTTTATCTGCGATCAAAGATATTTCACCGAAATTATCAAAATCGCTTTTTTCAGCATCCACGATTGCCAATGAAGACACAGGCAGACCGCCCAATTTTGCCGCTTTTCGCAATTTGGCAGCCGTTACATTGTGCATCACGATCAAATTTTCATCTTCCGGCGCAACAGAAAAACGGATATCGGGATTATTGCTATCAAAAGTCCCGACATTATCAGTTGCGGATTTAATCTGGGTAGGATTGAAGACAATATACATCATATCCTTTTTGTCAATAGGATTTTTAATAATTATACTGTCATAATCTCCGCTATGAAATTGTTCAAGAATTTCTGCTGTATTATGGTCATACCAATCCTGTGTATCATAATGTTTTCTTTTTGCATAAAATTCATCAATCTCAACAATCAATGGTTTTTTAGCGTTCAAATAAGCAGAAATTACACGGGGAGAACCGCCTGCCATTTCAGCCGCACCTTCGGAATGAGCCTCTGCATTTTGCTTTTTTGACGAAAAGAAAAATCCCTCATCTTTTATTGACTCAATTTTTAGTTTGCCGTTTTCGTCCACGCCGTTAATTTTGAATTTGCTACCATTATCCCACAGCCCGAATTTTTCAGTATCAAAAATATTGAAATCAGCATTTGTCCCATGATACACAACGAGCGGGTCACCGTTCTCATCGACGACTTTTGAATCACCGAACCAGTTTTTAAATTCCGGAGTATCGACCTGCGGCGCAACAGAAAAACGCATTTTTTCTGAATTTCTGCTTGACTTTTCCGGAAGTTGTGATATTATCTCTTTAAGACCGGCACCCAACTCCTGACGACTAAACGTAGGCTTGAGTTGCGTAGGATCAGATTGAGTACTAACCTCGCTGATTTCATCCGGTTCATTTGTTTTCCAGCCGGTTAAAAGCCAGCTTTTTTGTTTATTATACTCTGTTAACGCTAAAACAGCTTCATAACCATCTTTTTCAAGTATAACAGTTTTATTCCCTTCAACAAATCTGTTTATTTTACCATCTGCAACTGTATCAATTACATGAAAAAGAGTATCAATACCACGTCTGTATGCTATATGATAAATTCCTTTTTTTTCATTGCCCCAATAAAAAGTAATATCATTTGTACCGCCGAACTGTTCAAGGTCATTTCTCAAATTTGAAACAGTTTCCTCTTCACTTCCAGCAGCTATTTTCTGTAAAGCGTTTAATACAGGAGTGCGTTTATCAATATTATCAAATAATGCATACCTTACATTTTCAGTTGTCAAGTTTTTCTTGACAACTGCAGACTGCTGCTGCACTGCACGGTGAGCCTTTGAGAGCCAGCCGTTGATATCTGCATCGGAGATACGCATTTTCGGGAAAATACGCCGCAACATCTGACGGAGCGAGGCAATAAACTCTTTCCACCATGACGGTTTGACTTTCAAATCTGCACAATCAGACAGAAATTCCTCCGTCAGATAACGGCGATTTGCGATTGTTTCAGTATCGCGGTTATATGTCCTGGCATAATTAATTATTTCCTCTGCGTGGGAATTATAAACACTGTCAAGTATCGTATTGAAGTTTTCCCCGAAAACTGATCGCAATCCTTTGTGTCCGATAATTTCATGTCCGAGAGTTCTGCCGACATCTGACGGGCGTACATTGGAGGCAACAAGATAAACATCGTGCATATTATTCATATCAATCCATGCACGGACACGATTCTGATCAATGCCGTCATGCTCAATTTGCGACAGGATTTCAGCGGGTAATTCTTCAGGAGTATTAAAAATATGCAAGTCAACATCATTAAAATTCTCTGCAAGTGCATTGGCTTCATCAATAGTGTCCTGCGGATTGAATTTCAGCATTTTGCGCAACTGGATATTTTCCTCTGATTCAGCAGAATTTATCTCTATTTGCTGTTCATAGGGCATATCTTCAAATTTCTGCTGCTGTTCCTCCTCCCGGATAGATTTTACTTCTGCGAGAGCCTGTGCTGCAGCCGCCATATCATTGATATTTCCTGCATCGAGCAGAATATCAATTTTTGCAGCAGCCGCTTTTTGCGTATCAGTCAGATTTTCAGAGTTCAAAATTTCCTGTTTGGCATTTTCCAAATTGGCAACAACCTGATTACGGTATTGCAGATTCTGCTTGAATGCTTTAAAGCCGAGAGCTGCACCACCGGCACCGGGGGCACCGCCGATAAAACCGCTTTCCAATACGCCGTTCCATAATTTTTTGCTGTAATCAGCAGGAGAGATTTTATTAACATCGCCGTAAACTCCGGTATGCAAATCAAGGGCATTTTCAGCAAGCTGTTCAGCCGCTTCCTGTGTAAATTCACTGCCGTATGCCGAAGCAAAATATGTGATATATTTTGCCATTTCATTTTTGAACTGAATTCTATTAAGGAATGGAACTTTACCTTTTACCATACTGCCGAGCAGCCAAGCCGCACCGGAATTGATTGCACCGGTCATTATAGCATTTTGCACCCGCTGTTCTTCGGTCATATTGGAATTTTCAGAGTTGTCATAATATTTCTCAACTGCTGAAGTTGTTCCTATCGTTGCGGCAAAAACAGCAGGTCCCATAAATTTAGCGGCAGTCAACTGCAATGCCATATCCGGAGCAGACATCACAAAAGCATTGAAAGCATTTCTGAACCATCTCCCGTTGTTCCATCTGTAAAACCAATTTTCATCCGTGGCAAGATAGGCATTTTTGTCATAAACATCCTGATAATACCCTCTGGTATCTTTGTGCCGTTCATCAACACTTTTTTTTAGTTCTTCAAAACCTTTATCGAAAGCGGCTTTTGATTTTTCATCAAGAAACATTCTCTGGTTCTCAATTTCTACAGGATTGAACATAAGGAGTTTCGTCAATGTCCAGCCTATATCAGCAGCCCGTTTACCGAGTTGAGCAAAACCGGCTTTTGCAGCATTGCCGGTGTTGCCTTCCCCCTGCTTCTGAACTGTGAATAATTCCTGAATAAATTTGTATGCAGCATCTACAGACTGAGGCTGACCGTTATTATATCTGGCAATCAATCCGTCCAGATTGCCGTGGCAGAAATTCAAATCTTTCATCTGCATTTGAGAGAAGTATGCAGCCAACGCCCATTTGCGGCGTTCTTCATCGGGATTTTCAGCTTGAGAAATAACAAAATCGAGATCCTTGCGGACTTTTTCATCGTCAATAAAGTCAAGAGGATTTTCAGAAGTAAAAGCCTTTGATAATGCCGCATAATTTCTCTTTGTCGGAGAGAAAAAAACATTTTCAGCCGGTTTTGTATCTTCATACTTCGGAATATAACTATCCTGATTTACAGGTTCTGTATCTTCATACTTCGGAATAATATCATTCATATTTATTTCTCCCAGCGGATAAACTTTTTATTTTCATCAAAAATTGCAATTCTGCCATTGATTGAACGGCGTTCCTCTTTTGCATTAGTCTGTATTTTATCTTTCACAGACAAATCAGGAATATTGTAATTCTGCCATGCACTTATCAAATCCTGCTGTTTTGTATTGTTAATCTGATTTTTCATATCATCAATAAATTTACGTATATCCGATTCAGTCGCATTGGGATTATTTTTAATAAATTCATCTGTTTTCATTTTTGCCATGCCGTAATTAGCGGATTTAATATCTGATTTATTCCGCCATATTGAATTATCTTCATAAGTAAAACTGTCTTTATTTTCCTCAATAATCGACATGGCAAGTTTGTATTGGAAGCTGTCACGGTATTTGATATTCTGCTTTTCAGTTTCAGGACGAAAAAAAGTATTCATTGTTTTAATTTTCGCCAACCTGTCAGAAGCAGATAAATGAAGGTTATTTAAACGCCCCAGCTGTTTTTTGAATTCTGCTTCTTTTTCGGAATTATCCATAGCTTTAATTTCTGTTTCACGCAAATACAATTCAGCAATAAGATTATCCCCCTTATCTTTATCGCGTGCATTAACCGATTTTGCAAGCATATTTTTCATGCCCGCATAAACCTGCTCAGGCAAATAATCTTTTTGTTTTTCAAGGTCAGCCATAGCTACCTCCAGATTATCAAATTGCGGAATTATTTTTGCATAGTCAATTATCCGGTTATTGTAGTCTGCATTCTGCTGTTGTTTTCCCTGGCTGATAAGTCTCATGCGGTCAGTCTGTTTGAGTTCTTTGTATTCAGTATAATTGCCGTCAGAGTCTGTTTTCTGCAAGTTTTCAAGTTGCGAAAAATTATTGACATTAAATTCTTTCTGCAAATTCACAGCAGTACACGCACTTTTGATATCAGCATCGGAATATTTAGTCGGAACTCCGAGGTCGGCAAGTTTTTTGTTCTGCGCCAGAGCAACTGAATATTCACCGTTATTGAGAGCGTCATGAAGCATTTTTGAATTTTCATTGACAATATATGTCACCTCCCGCCGCTTCATCTGATGGTTCAAATGTACATTGAGGGCTTCATCTGCAGCACTCAATCTGGCATTGACATATTGACGCATGCGGTCAGTCATCGGAACGCCTTCAAGTTTCTTTTGAACATTGGCACTGAAATTGCCTCTGATGGAAGAGATTTTATCGTTCATCTGCGAAAGCGGAACACCTTCAAGCTGCATATCTGCGTTTTCCCGTTCAGATTTAAGAATTGAATTTAACTTGATATCAGCCAGTCTGTCCATTTCCTGATTTTCTTTTTCTTTCTCACTGGCGATAAATTCAGCAAAATCAGCAACGGCATTAAAACCTTTCATCAACCCTGACATATCCAGAGCATTTGCCGCATTGGAGCGGAAAGTATTCTCCTGAACCGCAATTTTTGACGGAGCAAGGTTACTGTTATTAATTCTTTTTTCTGTAATTCTTTGCATCTTAAATTCCTTCCATTACTATTTTTATACCGCCGACTGTAACATTTTTGTCCTCTTTTTTGTCGAGATGACCGTCAAGTTTCATAGCAAGTTCAATCGCTTTTATCTGGTCAGCCGCTCTGACATTATAAGATGTTCCCTCTTCACCTTCGATAATTGAATAAGAAGCCACAGCGTGGGGATTTTCCTTGACGAGCTGCGCACTGACATTACCGAACGCGTCAAGCACATCTGCAATGTTGGCGCGTGCTTTGCGTGCAAGGATAGCTTTTGCTTCATTGAGTGACAATGCTTCATCATCCCAGAGCGCATTCTGTACAGCAATCATCACCTTGCGGACTGCAGAATTTTTGAGCAGAGTTGAAGCTGTTTTTGCGGCAGTTTTTACCGCATACCCGGCAGTTCGCGCCGCTTCTGCACCGTTTTTTGTTTTGATGTACGCCAGAATAAACTCTTTCTGCCTCAAGTTTAATCCCGACCAGCCTTCAATTTTATCCCATTCAATCATACTGACCTCAACTCTGCATTATATCAAGCTCATACGCCAATATTGTCAGAGGCAGCGGCGCAGTCTGCCTGCAATGCAAAACAGTTTCATATTGATACGTTGACCGCAATAACAATTCAGCAGTGTATGATTCAGGCAATACTGCAGCACCGAGAACATCTGAAGTCCTGCGGCTGATGACCTGACTGTAATGAATGCCGTCAAGCGAAAATTCACCGCCGACAGAATTATAAAACTTGACAATGATATTCTGCGCTGTTTTCTTTTGGGCGAGAGTTGACTGAGTACCGTTCATCATCTCAAACGGCAGAGACGCCATATAACTCTGATACGGCAAACCTGCAAGAACATTACTGCAAGCATACGGCAGAATAATTCTGCCATTCTCATCTGCTGTAAGTTCAGCAGGAGAACCGTCAAGCAGACAGACCACATCCATATCAGCCAAATGCGGAACAGTCAATTCAGATATGCTTGCCGTTCCGTTTTCGGAAATAACACGAATTGAGCAATCCGTAAAAATCATCTGCTCAATATCATCATCTGTTCTTTTTGCCATTTTCTCAATGAAAACGCCGTTTTTGCGGCGAACGGCAAAAAATACATCATCATCTTCAGTATTGCTTGCAGCCGAACAAACAGATAAATATTCACCGTTGGTTGTATGTTTTGCCCACGCCATCACACTTTCAGCCTTGTTGTAGGTAAAACTTGCACAGTTGCCGTCAGCTGTAATTAGCCATACCAGAGGATAAGGCTGTTCCTGAAAAGCCATCTGGCGAACACCTGATTTCAGCAATTCAGGAGCGGCAAGCGACAGATTGGGAGCGACAAAACCGTCTGCGTCATAGTTGTAAGCCAGCTCAAGCAAAGCCTTTTTTCCGCGCTTGAGCAAAAGCAACGATTCATTAACCTTAATCGGAGGTATTTCAGAAGCCGCAATTTCAATTTGTGCAGAATATTCACGGTTGTCAATGGTGAGAGCCTTGTTTTTGTCTTTTCCGGCTATTGCCCCGATTTCATTTGACATACCGAGCAAAAGCTGTTTGCTGTTCAAAATCCAGTTGATTTCATTGTACAAATTGGTAATAATAGACCAACTTATCGCAGAGTCCGCTTGAGTATCATTGAAAAAGTTGTTGTAATTGGAAACCTGACTCATCCAGATTGTCTGCGGTTCATGCTTGGTGTTGGCGAAAGCAAGCCTGTCACCGCTGGTGAATGATACCACCTTAGGAAAACCCCATTCCCCGTTCCACGAAGAAAGAGCCCAATATGAAGTTTTAGTACCTCCGTTAAAAGTTCCCAACATTTCACAGCGGACAGTATTATTATTTAAAAATTCCTTGATTTTTGCGTCATTGAATGTTTCGCTGTCATCCATTGACAATGTTATTCTGCATTGATATTCTTCTCCGGAAGGAGCTTTTTCCCAACCTTCAAGACGGCAGCGGTACAGAACTCTGAACTCTTCTTCATATCCTGAATCGTCAATGTTATTATTGGCGTTGGATTGATACTGCCTGTAAGTTTCCCATGTTTCACCGGAGTCAAATGAGCGTTCCAGATATACGGTTCCGACCCATGTTCCGCTTGACAGCAGTCTCCATGTACGGAATATTTCAAGAGAATCACTGTTTCCGTCTGCTGTAAATGTTTTTTTGACGGACATATTGGTTCGATTGGAATATATTCTGATGATTGCTCCGACCATTTTTTCAGTGAAAAAATTCTGATTGCAAGTTATATCGACATTTTCGACATTTTGTATTTCCAACTCAAATTCCAATTCAGAGTCCATATTATCTGTAAATGGAATATTTTTCATTTGAAAGTCTTCAACATCCCAGTTTTTATCACTGAAGCGTTTCAGTGTTTTCGGGAAATAATCAGGAGACGTAATCCAGATTATATCATTTTTCTGTTCAAAACTCAAATTCCATACATTACCGAAAATCACATCAAGCTCTGCAGAGAGAGAATTATCAGCAGCATTAAAAATATCGAGGTGATTTTTCGAGAAAGCCAGAATAAACCTCTCATTGTTATTGAACTGAAAAGTCACCAGTCTGATATCAGAATCGGCGGGATATTGCTTCAGCATTACCGTACCAGGTCTATTTTCTATTCCGCCGTAAGGAAGCACAAGGAAATTTTCCAGTTCAGCCACACTTGACATATATTTTTCGAGGTCAGCTCTGTATCGCAACTGCTTACCGAAAATACCGCCGTTGAAATTATTCTTAATCATACGCCCAAACCTCCCGGCAAGAGTCCTCCCATACTTCCACCGAAAGCACTTCCGACCGCACTGCCCGTCTTAAATCCTGTAGCCGCACCTTGCGTTCCTGCTCCTATCGCATTGAATACTGTTGAAGTTTTGATGAACTGCTGCTGAATTCTGTAATTCTGAGCCTCTTTCTGCGACTGGCGTGCCGCCTGCAAAAAATTATAAGTCTGAATATCACCTTCATATTGCAGAGCAATCGCCTTATTCCTTCCGGCGCGCTGAGTCTCCAATGCTTCAAGTTCCGCATTTTCGGCATTATCAATAGCAAGCATCATCGGAGAGCCGGTTATATCAATCCCCATGGAACCCGCTTCAGCTCTGTTTTGCGCCATGATTGCAGCATTATTCCGCCGCACAGCATCAACTGCAGCATTAGTTTCAGCATTTTGAGCCGCAACCTGAATTTTGGTAAGCTGCTCCTGCATTTTGGCATTTTTTATCTGCAGTTTAGCATTATCATCAGCGTTTTGAGCGTTGACTCCTGCTTGCCAAGCCTTTGCTTCACCTTCAGCGATAGCACCACCTGCGCCAAGAGTACCACCAAGTACACTACCGGCGATAGCACCGCCGGCAGTCAATATAGCAGCTAATTCTCCCATACCTTCATCCTTTCATAAACATTTTTTTCACATTTAGCAAAACCGTATTTGTCGAGCATCTTGGAGCGGGAGAACCGCGCCAAATGCGAATACAGAAGTTTGACACCCTGCTTTTCGCAAATGTATGTTATCGCATCCAAACCGCGGTCCATCGCCATATACATTTCTTTCGGTTTAAGGTCAGGATTACCGACAGCCCAACCTATAGAAGCAACGGGCGCATTTTCAACAAGATACACAACAAGCAGCAAAAGCTTTTCGCCGTTTTCTCTTGTCACCCAGATTGACGGACATGTAATATATTCTGACGGCAGCGGAGGCAAACCTCTTGCCATGTACCACTCCTGAACAATTCCATAATCCTCATTTTTGTAAAGTCTGACATTTAAATCATTCTTCATTTATCCACCATTGAGCAGGAGGTCTAACGGCATTTTCCGCAACCTCTATTCGTTTTGCGTTAACAATGTCGATATTGTAGAATTCATTCAGCATACTGTCTTTGATGTTGTATGAACCCTTTGCCAAACCCGGCAATATCAGAGTTGCCAATCTGGAGACCGCGCAATTATAGACATGCACCTGCAGCATAGAAAGATTTTCGATGAAGGCAGTATAACCGATTTGAACCTCTTCGAGATTTGAATAGAATTCATCTCCGATAATTTCATACGGTACTCTTGCGGGTTCGACTTCGGCAAGCACAAGAAAATCTGTCGGCAAGCTGAATTTGTTGGCAAATTTGATATGGTCGCATTTGATATATTCATTTAATTTCTTAAATCTTCTGCAGCAATGCCAGGGATAGAGAGAATATACCTCTCTCAACGCTCTTTTGTACACCCGTTCGCAAATGCGGTACTCCTGGCTGTCGTCACCGTCACCGGTTATTTCCAGCTGTGAACCGACTTTAAGCAAAGCGTCATTGAAAAAGTCAATTTTCGTCATTAAAAAATCCTTTCAAAAAAAAACCGCTTCAGCGGAGCATGGAAACAAACTGAGGAGGAAGAAAACTCAGAAGGAGATTAAAATGCGCTCCGCTGAAACGGAAATACTTAATTATGCGTTCTGTTCCTGGCACTGGATTCTGAATACGCAGTCGTCATAGAGGCGTGTTGCATCACAAGCCATTTCCACTTCAAAGGCGTTATTCATGTTGTAATCGGGATGAGGAACGGGACCGAGCAGATGAATTTCAGTTGAAATAGCAAGCTGCATAGCTGATTTGCTCCAAGCATAACAGCTGCGGACACCTTCATTGATAGGCAGCATGTTAGACTTGATGAATTCAAACCCCATAAAGTGAGTAACATCACCTTCGTAAAGAGCCTTGACGGTATTGTAATCAGCACTCTTGAGTTCAGTATTCTTGAGCAAGTCCTGAAGAACGCGCGGAGAAACAGTGATGAACTGCGGATCATTGGGATTGACTTCTGACTCATCGAAACGGGCGCGGAGTTCATGGAGCTTATCCAGAGTCAAACCGGTATTGGATGAAGCATTGAAGCGCACACCGATTTCCTGTTTTTCAGCGTTGAAAGGAACTTCAGTTTCAGCGTTTTTGCCGGTTTTGGCAACCTTGTCAAAAGCCTCAATGATAACCTCATCTTTTTTACGGCGTGCGGCATAAACTGCAGACAGCAAACGGTCAGACTGCGGGTCAGTCAGCATTTTCTTGACATCTTCGTTGCGGTCAAACATCCATGCATCGGTGAAAGTGCGCATGAAAGCCCAGCGGCTGAAGTAGTCAACGTCATTCCAGACAGTCTTTTCAAGGCGTTTGGTGACTTCATGCATTTCAGATTTGCCGGTGTAGGTGAAGCGGCGTTTTTCGCCTTCCATAGTACCGCTCATAACTGCGGCGGCAAATTTGCTGTCCTGCTGCTGAAGGGCATGACGGAGGTTAGCTTCGTAGGTGATGATCCAAGTCAGATCAATAGTGGGATAGAGTTCTGAGGGCATAGTTAATAAATCCTTCTGTTGTTGTTGTTTTACCCTTATTCTTGTTTTGTTTTTTCAAGATTGTCCGGAGCAAAAAATATTCAACGGGTCACAGAGGATTATCGCGTTTTGCTATTCTTTTTTCGGGTCTTTACTTTTCGACATAGCTAAACTGTTGTTAATCATGTATTTTTATCTGTTTTCCATAAAAACAACTGCCAGCTTTATTTTTACTCATAATGTCGGTTTTATTTCCCGCCACTTTTTTTGTAAAAAAATCAGAAAAAATATTTACAATTTTTTTGAAATATATTATATTAAATATCGGCAGGATCATCAACCTCCGTCATTCCGGCTTGCCGGGGTCTTGACAGGGAAGGCTAACCAAGCCTTTTTTATTATTCGTTTTTTGGCTGATGAATTCTGCCGCTTTTTTTATACAATCCTGCTGTCCAGATACCTTTTCAACACCCACCCCTGAACGACATAGCGACCGCTCAATTTATGACCGGCAAGCACTCTGGATTTTATCAGGCGCAAAAGTTGTTTGTGAGATATCATAGGGATAAATTCCATGATTTCTTTGCAAGTGTAAAACTTATTCAGCGTAAGTCCGTAATTCCGTTCATATTGCGTTAATTTTTCGGTCTCAAAAACCGACTGAATTGTGAAAACATCATTTTTCACGCTCAATTTGAGCTTGTTTTTTTGTTCATTTTTCTGCATACAACATTTTACTCTATGTAATAAATTCTATAAATTCCGCATTGAACTATAAACTTTGTAGATTTTGTGCGCTTTTTTTGGAAAGCAGGATTTTTGACACAAAATTTTGTGACAAATTCATATTAAAAAGGTCCAAGCCGATGTAACGGCTGCAGGAGTTGATATCTTTCCAGCCTCCGAGTTTGGCAGTCATGGCAAGCGGGTCAATATTCATACCTCTCCGCATCTGTTCAGTCCAGAAAGCATGAGTATTTGTCGCCCATGTTTTCCGTGCTGAATGAGTGCCAAGCCCTGACAAATTCAATTCTGCATGCGCCTTCTGATAGAGCCGATACACATGAAACCGTGATACAACTTTCCCTTTGGAATTGCAAAAAAGCGGCATATCGTTAAGAAAAAGTCCGCGCTCAAGCAGAATTTTCTGCCATGCATAGAAAAACGGATTGAGTTCAGCAGGAATTTCAATCGCACGAGGCACGCCGTTTTTTGTCTTTTTGAACCATATTCTGGATTTAAGTTTTACTTGAACGTCCCAAACGTCACCGCATTTGAGAGCGAGAGCTTCATGAATACGCGGTCCCATTGTCGCTTGCATAGCAAGAATAAGCCTGTTTCTGGTTTTATCCCCGGAAGCAAAAGCATTGCTGTCAAGAACGGCTTGAAATTCTTCAACTCTGTAAGGACGAACCGGCATGAATTCTCTCCTGGCAGTCAGCACAATAAGAGCGATGAAGCAGCGGGAGCAGATGACCGCATCCGAGACAAATCTGCCAGCCTCTGGCTGCAAGGTCATTATCCAGATTTTTCTTGCGGATTTTTGCCGCTTCGAGAGATTTTTTAAGGCGTTCAACTTTTTCTCTGTCATAAAGCGGCTGATTTTCATGGTCAAAAGCAAAAACCTCACATGAAACAGCAATAATAAGCTCATCGAGATTGTACAGCCTTGCCAGATATCCGAGACGGCAATACTTCTGTTTAGTTTTCACGGGAGACCTCTTTTCTGGCGTTGATATTGCACATGTTTTCGAGTTTGTCGCGGTCATCGAGCCGGAAACCGCAGAAAACATTATTGTTGAACCATTCTGAAGTCGCATGAGGAGCCTGACGGCGACCATTCGGACAGACACACGGAGCAATCCGGATATCGAGCGATGATTTATTCCAGAAGAAAGGCTGACGAACATTCACAGCCTTGTTTCTGACGGAATCGAACAAGACATAGAGCTGACCGGTCCCGCCGCAGTGCTGACAATTACCGAAAGCATCGAGCATTTCAGAGTCTTTTTTATGCCGACTGAGCGCATTGTATTTCTGGGAGATCTGGGAAAGCAGCGGAGACTTGACCGGACGGCACTCATTCAGAGCGGCAGCGTAACTGTCAACCAGAGGCTGAACCGCCTCATAAAAAATAGCCTCATCAGCATTATCGGCGAATCGCGCCCATTCATCCTGTTCTTCCTTGTTTTCGATTTTCACACCCAAATTGAGTTTCATGAAAGTTACAAATTTTTTCCAGTCCATATTGTCCTCCGGTTATCTTGCGTAGGGGTCAAACTTTTCTTTTTGAGAGTTACCGACAAATCTGCCGTTTGCATCACGGCGGATGTCGTGAATATTCTGCCACTTTTCAGAAATCGCACGCTTCAGAGCTTCAAGTTTGATATCATCGGGAAGCCTCAGAAGTTTTTCGAGCTGCCCTGTGGCGATAAAAATTGTCATCTTTTTTCCTTTGCCGTGATAATACTCCCAGTTTTTAATGAATTCAGCAAAAAGCTTTTTTTCGTCTGCTGTAAGAGTTGTCCCTACCAAATCATCAAAATTAAAATCGAACTTGAACTCCTCACGCGCGGGCGCGGGCGCGGGAGAGAGTAATATATTATTCTTAAATTCTTTTTCTATGTTTGCCCTTTGATTGCCGTTTTGTTTGCCCTCCTGATTGCCACAACCTTGATATTTTTCCCAGTTTTGAACTGAAAAAATGGTGTATTTATTTGTCGTTTTGATTGCCATATCGTTTGTCGCAATTAAATGACTCATGGCAACGCGGACCGCCTTGTCAGACATGTTCAATTTATAAGCCAGAGCGCGAACTGTTGAGACATATTCACCCGGCTGCAGAACAAAATCCATAAACGGAGTAGGTCTGATGCAGGCGTTAAGAAGCAGATGCAAATACAGCGATTTTGTATTTGCATCTTTGTACCAACGCCAGGCGGGAAGCGATCTGAACACTTTTATCCACCCTTCATTCATGACGCAGACCGATATTCTGTTTGGTTACCGGGAGATAAGGAGTCAGGTCAACGCCTTCGAGCATTTCCCTTAAAATTTTGATATATTCATTCGCTTTCTGCATACGCCTTTTTTTGCGTGCGTGATAATATTGCTTGTGCAATTCGTTACATTTAATACGTTCAGCTTCTTTATTCATCTTTTTCCTCCTCCTCATAATTGATTTCATTTCTGATTGAAAATAAAATAAAAATGCTCCTTGCCACAGCGTAAATAAAAACGATTAAAACACAGATAAAAAAAATCTTCAATCCGGACACCTCCTTTGATTTAAAAAAAGCATGTACAGCAGTTCAAGCAGCTATCGAAGTTATTGTTATATAATCTGCTGTACATGCTTCAAATTCTTACTTTACCCACTCTCCTTTATCGTTCTTGTGTTCCATCACATAGCACGGCTTGCCGTCAATGGTGAAATTATTGACGATAAGCAACTCAGCATCTAACAACGATGAAGCGTTGCCGGTTATAATTGTTTGCCTATCGTTATGATAGGCTGTCACAAGATAAAGATTATTGTCTTTTTCAATCACCTTCCCGACCAACGCTTTCATCTCCTTAGTATTAAACGAACGCTTGCGGGCAGGAGACAATGTTTCCAGATTATCAACATACCACTGCGGATTTTCTTCTTTTTTAACAATGGCGTATTCTCCGATTACATTATCATAAACCCACTCCCCTGCCTTGCACCAGTCGGGCAACCGGTTACAATCTGTAACAGTTTCTTCCTTAAGCATACTGCGTGCTTCGATTTCCTCTTTGGCTGTTGCATAAATATCTGCTGCCTGGCGCGCCAGGCTCGGGATTTTTCTGTTCAACAAATCATAATGCATCATTTTTGCGACCTCCATGATTCTCTCAAGACGATCAATTTTAATTTCTTCATTCATTTTCTTTATACTCCTCAAAATACTTTCCTTCTTTTCCGCAACAATGAAAACTACCGCTACTTTCGAGGCGTGCTGCCGAACAGAATATTTCTTCACGAGAGAGTTTTCCATGTACACGCTCATCAGCAATGTTATTACGATACACTTCCGGGTGCGTACATTTCGGGTAATGCAGGTGTACTATTGAATGCCACTGAACCCAGTTCATCCATTCAAAAAAGCGTTTAATTGGATTTTTTATATTCTTTATCCGCTGTTGCTCGTAGTTGCGCGAACACCATTTACAGTCCATACAAATTTTCATTCCTCAATCCCTTTCAATTTCAGCCATTTTCGTGACCTCACAAAATTGCTCGTCGTGAATATTGCCGATGATTTCAAGGTCTTCATCTTCATCAAAATAATGGCAAATGCCATTAGATATACCTGATTTTAACGGATTAACACATAGCAAAACAATAACAAACTGCGCACTCTCATCATTCCATTCAACAATACCGATATAATTCAGAACCGCGTCATGTTCAATAACGCCAAATGTATCATTTAGACTTTTATGCGGTACATTATCAGCATAATCAAAATAGGGATATTGATTAGGTTGCACAACCACATCCCCCTCATAAATCAGCTTGCCGTTCTTGTCTTCCAAGCCAGTGCATTGTTCAACCCCAAAAGTGTAATCATCAAAATAACCAGCGATTTTACCAGTTCTGCTATCAAGCAAACTCCCTCCAAGCAAATAATGTTGTTCATCATCATCCCACACCCGAAACTTAAATCTGTCGTTACTCATTTTCTTTACCCTTTCTCGTTACATTTACAATTCCTTGCCCTTTTATGGTGACAGTAAAATCGTAAGGTTCACCCAAAAGATGTTCCGCAATGGCGGTAATATATTTAAAGTCATGGTTGACTGCCCTGATAGAAAGATAATCTTTTTTTCATCAAAACAGTATCGGCATTTTCGGGGTCATCGCCGACAGTATCAGCGTCCCAAAACATAAATGCTTTTTCAAAGCCTGATTTCTGGATTATAAGCCAACCAACCATGCCGCCTATAACATTAGTCATATTCACTGATTGAGATTTTATTTTCATAATCAATGCCCCATAAATTTAACAAAATCCGCGCCTTTAGGAGAAAATTCTTTCAACATACTCAAAACAAGAGAACCAGAGCCACCGCTATGTCCCTGTTCTAAAAAACGTTCCTTAACAGTTTCAAAAGTTTCAATTTGCAAATTTTCATAAAGTTCAAGAAAATTTTCCAAATCCAATCCATGATACATATCCATCACTCGGATTGGCACGATGTCAATCCATTTTTCATAGTGTTCCGGTGGTAAATTCCGCAAACCGCTTTTGATAAAACTTGAAATACTTTCTGCTTGCATTATTTTATATTTTACTTCACGTGCCGTTGCTTCCATAAATAAATTACGCCGCTTATTAAAATGTTCTGCTTTTGATTCACCGCAAATTGTTTGATATAAATGGTCAATAGTCAAATCTTCATCATCAGTAAAAAACAGAAAAACATTAAACTTCGCATAGCCTTTTTTATCAGGATTATCGAACTTGAATTGATGAAGCATGATATGGAGTTCATCAATATTGGTAAAACCTGTAATTTCCTCATAATCATTTATACTTTTCATACTCATTTTACATTTTCTTTCTTGGTTAAAAAAGGGACAGGAGCAATTTCAAGTATTTATTTTCAACATTGTTTTAGTTATTTGAGAAAAAGCTCCGCCCTTTTAAGTTGCTTTAAAAAAAGTCCCGACTGCCTGCTCGAAAGGTTAAGCCGCAGGCAGTTTCGGGGGCACTCATCTCCCCGAAGCGGACGGGACCGAGCGAAAGGAATTAAAATTTCACAGCGAGCAGAATTACGACCAATCCGAAAAGCATGACGCTGAGGAAACCGAGACCGATGATCAGAGGGACGTGGTCATTCTGCTGCATCTGATACTGTTGTTGTGGGAAGTGAATATTCATTTTAGAGTTATTGCAATTTTTCATTTGATTTCTTCCTTTTTCTTTAACACTTTTCTTTTTGAAAAAGTAATTCGGCTTTCTTTTGTTTTACTTTTCTTTGCGGGTTAAATACTGTTCACCATATCGAGAGCGCGGCACATATCCCAGAAACCTCTGCAAGCTTCGGGGAAGTCACCGAAAACCTGGTCAAAGACTTCCTTCTGGTGTTCGAGTGTACCGTCAGCGAACGCTTCTTTTGCATGGTTCTGCCCGATTCTGTACATATTCTGCAGACACTGCTGCATAACCTTTTCCGCCTGATACAAATCCATATTGTTTATCCTTTCAATTAAACCTCGTCAGTAATTTCTTCCCAGTCGGCAAATTCTGCATCTTCGCAAACGCAGTAATCCGGCACTTTGTCATCCGGCATCTGGAGATAACAAATTTCTCCTTTTCCGCAAAATTCACATTTGTAACTTCTCATTTCCTAACCTTTCATTTTTGATAATAATTACTAATAATTATTTTATAAGCAAGTTGATAATTTATACTAAATTTTTTTTGTACTCTGCCAGAGCTTCAGCAATGATAACATAAATCTTTTTTCCATACTTTTGAGAAATTTTTTTAATTTCCTCCTTTATTTGAGGTTCAACAGCGACTGTTTCGTACTTTATTTCTTTCATTTTTTCCTCGTTGTTTTTTTAGCTTGCAATTTTAAATATTTTTATCATTACGCTTATAATATATCAGTAGCATTGTAAATGTCAAATCATTTTTTTATAATTTTTTGAATTTTTTTATAAAAATGATATATTATACTAATTTTTTCCTCGTTTTGAAAATAAAAATAATAATTGAATAAGGAGAAAAAATGCTGTACGATGAAATCTTGAAAGAATTGCAAACTGATTATAATAATAGAGTTACGCAAACCGAAATGGCAACAAAATACAATACGACACAAGGTTCAATACAAAGATTATTATCCGATAACAAAAACATTCTGGGGATCAAAGTTGAAACCTTGCAGCGTATGTTTCCGGATACAACCATATACGGAAAACTGCAAACAACTAATAATCAGAAAGTTATAAATTCTAATAATAATATAATAACCCAAAAAAACAACAATGAGTACGAACGAAAGGAATTCATATCAGACCTGAGCCGGAACATTCTGAACCACTCCGATCTGACTGCCGAAGAAAAAATAAAATTCCTCCAAATCCTCGACACCTTCTAAAAAAAGACAAAAAAATGAGATACTTGAAACAATATATATGGATAGCAATAGTTTTCTTAATCTTATATTTAATTTACGATGTTTGTGAAAAACACAATATAAATATAGAAATATTACTTCTTTTTATAGGACTTGCTTTTCAAGTTGGATTTGTTTTAGGTTACATTGCAAAAGGGAGTAAATAACCTTATGAGCCTTACAATAAAAAACGGAATATATTATGTAGTCTTTCGGGATCTCCGCGGCAAAGTAAACAGCCGTTCATTGAAAACGCGCGACCTGGCAGAAGCAAAAAAAAGCGAAAAAAATTTCATGTCAATATTGAATGAAGCGCGGCGGATGCGTTCACTGTCGCGCACATTTCCGATGTTCAAAGAGATTGCACCTGCGCCGTTACCGACCGCGCGGAGCAACCGCCTGAAGCTCTCAAAAATGCTTGAGATAGCCGGCACCAGACGAGAGATAAAAAAAGAACATATATCAGCAATGAAACATCTGATAGAGCGAACAAAGCTGAAATATGCCGATGAAATCACACCGAAAGTTGCATTGAATTATCTGGAAACTTATTATAACAAAGGTAACGGCAAAACCTATAATAATACAAAATCGGCATTGAATACGGTATTCCGCTGTTGTCTGGTAGAAGCCAATCTGGAACAGTCGCCGTTCCAGGTAATAATGAATAAAAAAATAACTGAAGTTGACGGACGGAGAAACTTGTCGGACGAAGAAATAGCCCGTCTTATGGCAATAATGCCTGAACCGCTGCAGCTGATGACAATGTTAAGCCGCTGGACGGCGCAGCGACTGGAGACCTGCGCGAGAATGACACCTGCGATGTTCAATTTTGAAACGAAAGTGTTTATAATCAAACCGAGCAAAACGGCACGGTTCAATAAATACGTCTGCTGTCCGATAATGCCTGAATTGGAAGAATATATTAAGCCGATATTACTGAGATGTTCAAATCCTGATGAACCGATATTGTACCAGATAACGACCGGCTATCGGAACAACCACAAAATATCTGAATACTTTTCGGAGTATTGTGAAAAAGCGCAAATAGAGCATAGGGCTGATGATGGTAAAATAGGATTTCATTCATTACGGGGCAGTGCCATAACCTACTTTAAAAATCTCGGAATGAGTTCCGATGATCTGCGACTGATGACGGGACACACAACAGATTTAATGGAGTCGAAATACGACCGAAGCAGTGAACAAATCAGTCGTTTTGCGCTCTCGATGCAACCGGAACGGGACAAATAGGGGTACGGGAAACCGTCAGCCAAAAAGTAGCCCATATAAAAAATCCCACCTCAAAAAATAAATTCAAGTCCCGTTCCGGGTACCATTTTTTGAGGTAAAAATAAAGCAGTTCAAGAAATTAAACTGCTTTTTTGTATTCCATTTTGTAAGCCAAAATCAGTGATTGTACCCCTTTAAAAGCGATATGAATTCATCTGCTTCTGCTTTTGTAAAAACCATGTTGCCCTTAATAAGCTTATTAACAAGAGGATTATCAAATCTCAAGTTCAGAAGCTCTCTCGGATTAAGCCGCAATTCCGGAGTTTTAGAAAATGCGCCGTTCAAAAAACTCTCAATTGCACTTATATTTATATTATTTTCCTCATCCATTACACCAAGACTGCGCAACATATCTGCATTATTCAATATACGCTGCTTGATTGTCGGACTTAAAAGAGCCAGCGAACCACCTAAACACCATTGAGCAAAACCTCCATATTCCTTTGTCAACCCCGGAGTTAAATTCTGTTCAAGAAAACTTACTGCAACAGTCATAAAATTGTCAAGTTTCATTTATCACCTCATATAAAAAAAATGCACCGCCCCAAAAGGAGCGGCGCAAAGGTTGCATCATCAAGCACCGGCTGCGGCAGTTGAAGTTACAGGCGGACAGAGCTGAGTGCTGTCAATTACTTTTTTGTACTTGACAAAATTGCATTCAGTCCAGTCACGAGTTGCCTTGTCTTCAGCAGCACGGATCTCAGATTCACGCTCAATGGCATTGCCGAGATTGGTGAAGCCGAGTTTCATTTCTGAACGGAGAGCGTCAATTTTATAATCGACTTCTTTATTCAGACATTTGATTTGTTCTTCCTGGCGAGCATTAGCAACACGGTTGTTGACTGCTTCATCGAACAAATCTTTGAATTTTGCGTCAACTTTTTCAATAGCAGACTGAGCTTCCTTGAAAGTATTTACGCCGACTTCATTTGAGTAAAGTTTAGCGTTGAGGTTGGCTACCTCTGCTTCCAGTTCTGCAACACGTCCGCGATTGCAGTTTCCGCCGAGCTGCGGCATAAGAGCGAACACAGCACTCATAACAGCAGGAAGAATGTCAGCAGTGACGGTAGCGTTCTGCGGCATACCAAGGCGACCTGCAAGCAAGTTACCTCCCCCCATGCCGAGCAATTCGACTCCCAGTGCGCCGATTGACAGACCAAGTGCTGTTTTTGCGGTTGTTGACGATGTTTTGTTTTCATTTTCCCAACTCATAATTCCCCTCCTTTGGTTTAAAAATTTCAGTTGGTTTTACTACCAGCCCACCCGTAGGCGAACTCCATTATTTCAAAAAGCAAGTCAGCTTGCTTTTTATTCAGATCCAGACAATGCGCCAAAATTTCTTTTGCATCGTCCTCATCTTCAATTTTATGCTGATGATGGATAAGTTCAGCAATGTTTTCTTTTGCTTTTTCATGATATTCATATTTACTCATTTGTGAGTGTCGCATGACCATTCCCATTGCTTCTGCGGCGCGTTTGATTTCTTCGGGAGGTACATCTACCTCATTTCCCTGAATTGTTCTGAGTTTCATTTTCCTGACCTTTTAATTTGTTCAGCTGTTCAAATGCTTTAGCAGCTTCGGCATCTGAACCGGCTGTGAAGTCATATTCAATAATCTGTTCTTCAGTTCCGAATAATGACTTGGTTTTTGTTGCTTTGAAGTAACCTGTTGTCGGGACTTTCTGATCAGCGGGAATTCCCACTTTGCGGGATTTGTATGTCAATCTGCCTATAATCAATTTTCCGACCGGGGTACCGGTTTCCGGATTGGCAAATTCGGCATCTCCATACATCAGATATCCGTCCAGGTTAAGGTTCTTGTTTCCGGCTGACTGCACAGCCTTATTTGCTGTTGATGCGCATCCTGTCACGATTAAAACAACCATACCCAAAAAAATTGTTTTAGTCATGCTTTTTCTCCTTTCTGTTAGGTTTGCATTACTTATAATGTCGGTTTTATTTCCCGCCACAAAAAAAATTAAAAACAGTTAAATTTTCACTATCATTTTTTTAGGAATTATTCCTGATTTTTAAAATCATTTCGGCACTTCGCGGGGGAGCTGGCTGAAGGCTTCGATTTTGTAAATAATTACATAACTTCCGGAGTTATAATTACGACCGATACGATGATACTTATACGGCGCACAATGCTCTATATCCAGCGTCACCTTAAATCTTCCATTCTCATACTCACCGTTGGTATTACTTAAATTTCCGGTCATAATATCAGTCCATGTTACGCCATCATCGCTGCCCTGGAAAAATGATTTATCGCCAAAATACGAGGAGTCATCAAAGTAAATATTCAACTGTTTTATCAATACACTGCGAGAGGTATTCTGCCATTGCAGATACCACGGAACGCTGTTATTTGAAGTTGTATTTTCAAGCCATACAGAACTGTCATCATTCCCGTCAAACGCTTTCCATTCATAATTTGAGCTGTACACTCCTGTTGATGTTACTTTCCACTCATCGTTTTCATTGCTGGTCATGCCATGCGGACACGCCCACAGCGCATCTTCGGTCAAATCGGCATTGGTGATTTCAACGGTTGCCGCCGCATCATAAATACGACCTGCAACGGGCATATAGTCACCATAAGTCAGCTTTGTCTTTTCGCTTGCAAAATTGTACTTGCCGCTTTCGTCAGCTTCAAGTTTGTAACCCTCCCAATACGGCTCAACAGGTTCCGGTTTCGGGATTGCAACCGACCCGCCCTCAACAACAGTATCATTGCTGCCATCGGAATACATCCATTTGTAACTGCTGAAATCATCAGGAGCCGGATATTTTGGCACTTCTCCGTATTCGCTTTCGATATAGAGCTTTTTGGTTGTCTGCTGATAATTGTAATCGGGGAAGATTGCAGGCTGACCCATAGCCATGGTCCAGTGGTCAATAACACAACCGTTCTCACTCATCCAGTACCAATCATAGCTTTCTGCTGTGGGATTCTGCCAAGTATAAGTGCCGTTGGGATTGCGTGCTGCTATATCGGCTGGCACATCTTCCTCCATCCACGTACTTTCATTCATGTATTTCGAACCGACAAACGGAGCTTCAGGCATACCGCTGACAACGAGCGTATTGTAGCTGGCATAAGTCCGATTGACATACCCGCAGAGGTAGAAGTCTGCGCCTCCTCCAGTTTTGATATTCTCTGCATACTGCGCAAAGGGAATATTCCCCAAGCCGAACTTGTCTCTTATCGCATTTTTAGCGTTCAAAACATTTTGCAGTTTTTCAGTTGTACTCATTAAATCACCTCTCCGTTAATTGTATCAAGCAAAGAATTGATATTGTTGATTTCTGCTGCATGATTGGCAGTTGTTGTATTCAGTTCTTCCTGCACAGCGTTTAATTCCTCCTGCACACCCTGATTGCGGTTTTCAAGTGCCGCATAGTTATCCTGCAATGCTGAATAATCGCCCTGCAATGTTGAATAGTTGCTTTGCAAAGATGAATAATTCTCCTGCAGTAATGAATAGTCATATTGCAGTTCAGAATAATTTGTTTCCAATGCATTATAATCTTGTGTTAATGCAGAAAACTTTTTTTGCAAATCCTCAGCAAAATACTCAAGTGCTTCAAGATCTTCATCTGCGGTATTCGTTCCCTGTGTCAGTTCACCCGCCGCATTAAAGAAATGCTTGCCTTCGCGCACATCGGCAGCTGTGGCTGTCGTGACCGAAACATCTCTGAAATTCTTCAGCTGTTTGACAAGTCGAGACGTCAACGCAAGTTTTTCAGCTATCGTTTTGCCTAAACCGGTATCAGGGTCAGGGTCAGGTTCCGGATTATCAGGATTATCAGGATCGGGACTTGAACCTTTGGCAATATCAAAACCGATATTTAACAGATAATCTTCTGCACCGTCTGCGCTGATGGTTATTTTGCCGTAAAAATATCCGTACTCTATCGGCGTTCCGCTGATAAGACCGCTTGAGGAGCATTTCAACCCTGCGGGCAATCCCTCTGCGCTAAATCTCGGAGTACCGCCGTCAGAGACTATTGCCTCAATTTGTATATTGTAAATCGGGACAAACTGTGTACCGGATAATGTTCCCGGTAATGTTGTTACAATAATTGTGGCAGTTATCTTTTGAGTAATGGAAAAATTCACATTGATAATCTTCTTTTCTGCTCCCGGATACTCTACCCAGACTTCTCTTGCCATTTCTCCGTATTCAGAGGTTGAACCGCTTACCAAACCGCTGTCTGAACATCTGATACCGAGGGGGAAATTATAGCCTGTAAAAGTCGGTGTGCCGCCGTTTGAAACGCTTGCTTCCAGTTGTACAGGCGTAATGGCTATATCTTGCGCACCTGGAATAGATACAGGGGAAACAACAGTAATTTCAGGTATTTCAGGTTCACCGCCTGTATCTTCAGCGATATAAAAATTAACCTCAATGCTTTGCGTAAATGCACCGTTATAATCCACATTCACCAAAACTTTACTGTTGCCGTATGCCGTGGGCGTGCCTGTGATAAGACCGCTTGCCGACATAGATAAACCGTCAGGAAGCAAATTACCATCAAAAATTTTCGGAACTGAAAAAGTCGGCGTACCTCCGTCTGATACACTTGCAGAGAGCTGTACAGCGGTAATTGCTGTGTTTTGAACGCCGTACACCTCAACAGGCGTTATCGGCGTAATGACCGGCTGTGCTTCGATAGTGAAATTAACTATAATAACTTCGCTGTCATACCCCTCATACCGCACGATTACATAAGCTGTAAATGTTCCTGCTTCGGTCGGCGTACCTGAAATAACACCGCTTGCAGAGCATGTTACCCCTTTAGGAAATCCTGTTGAAAGCAAACTCGGTGTACCGCCGTCAGGAGTGCTTATTGAGAGCTGAAAATCAGTCAAATTGTTATTCTGCATCCCAGTAATATCCACGGGAGAACCGACATAAATTTTGTTGCCGTCTGACGCATTGACAACAGCCCAGCCTTTGGGGATATAGCTTATTCCGTACTCTTCGGCTAACTCTTCGTTTTTTTCAAAAATACCACTTGAGGCTACTCCATTTACCCAAGCGGAAGTGTAAGGATAAGTGCCATCATTCCATTCAGTAAAATTCACCTTAATATGTTTCAGCGAGGAACAACCTGAAAACATGTCGTTCAGAGCTGAATCTGCCAAAGTAACAGCCGACAGTTCAATAGAAGTCAGTCCTGTACAGCCACCAAACATATATCTATACCCAGCACCTCTCACATCTTTTGCCAAAAGGTCTGGAGCTTGCACCAGAGAAGTACAGTTTCTAAAAATACTGTAAAATCTATACAGATGAACTACTTCAGAATAATTCACCATAGATTGCATATTTCCCGATGCTGCTATTTTACCTGACATTGAGAAATACACATAATCAACATTACCTGCATTTAAATATTCAGATGTATTCTGAAATTGAACCGATTCACCTTCATTCAGTGTAATTTTAGTATCGAGAGAATAAGCGAGCCACTCCCCACTTGTACCGAGCCTGTATTGGATAGTGTTGCAAGTTTTTGAACCATTCGCTTTTAGCCTTACTGACCCTGCCGCCACAGCCGTAAATGTCAACGGAATGTTCCATTTATCTTGAGCGATATTGAAATTAAGCTCAATAACCTTGCTTGCATAGCCGTCTGCACTGACTGTTATCTGTGCTGTCAATTCCCCGTAAACTGTGGGTGTTCCGCTTATTACTCCGTCTTCGGATAAGGTCAATCCTGCGGGCAGATTGTCTGCGCTGAAAGTCGGAAGTCCTCCGTTCGGCACCGTTGCCTCAAGCCGTATATAGCCGATATGACTGTTCTCTTTGCCCGTGATTGTATCGGGAATATTGACGACAATTTCAGTACCTTCAACATTTTTAACTGATTGCACTTCATAAGTATCGTTATAGCCAACTCTTACCAAACTGACATCTGCAGCATTAAAACTCGACTCATCAAATGCGGTCATCCAGGTCTTATCAGCAATGCTGAAATAAGTTATACCATCACTCACCCCGTCAAAATGCAGCGTTTCACCTTTTTCAATGAGAAACAAATCATCATTGTCCTTCGGAGAAATCGTATTAACTCCGCTGTCAGAATCAATGCTGTAATAGTTGATAACTTCAATCTGCCTTGAACCGCTGATAAGACCTGAATCGAGATAAGAAGCATCAGTTACAAAGATTGAAGCACTGAGGTTGGCGGAAATGCGTTCCAAATCAGTAACTGCGCCGGTCAGAATAAGGTTTGCTCCGCTTGCCAAGCTCAATGTATCATTACCTTCGCCGAAAGCAATACCTTCAATAACTGCAGTACTGCCGCTCATTGAGAAGACGTTATCTTCTGCTGTTGCAGTAACTGTGCCGAGCTTGAGAACTGCACCTTCCTGAACAGTCATTTTGTTGATATTGGCATCACCGATAACTGCGTATGCGTTACGGTTCAAGGTCAAATCAACACTGCCGCCGGTAATTGAACCTGCCTCAAAAGAAGCGTAAGAACCGACTTTGATAACAGCAGCATCATCGGCGACAAACCATGCGCCGTTGACAACAACTTTACCTTCTGTGGCAATATTCAAGCTGTCAATGCCGGTGACGGACTCAGCATTAAATACAGCACCTCCTGCAATATAAGCAGTATTTTCACCCTCTTTCATATCGATATAGCCGAACTCTGCGATTGTCCCTTTACCGATATGTATACTGCTGTCTGCATCTGTACTGTTCAGGCTTTTTATTTTGACAGTGCTATTACCACCGCTGCAGAAAAGATTTGTATTATCGCTAATAGTACCTGCAACAAGTCCCGCATTAGTATTTAATATAATATCATAAGCGGCAACATTCTGTGATATAATCAATGTAACATACGCGCCGACACTGATTTTAATAGGATTATCCGGAGACTGTTCAAACTCTCTCAAAATATAAGTTTTCGGATTGGCTTCTGTTGACGCCGCAACAGTAACTGCATTATTCGCATCAGGAGCAACAGACCCGAAAGGGACAACGCCGAAAAATTCCGCAAGTTTCCCATCTTCAGTTACAAGAGCAACTGAATATTCACCGCCGTTATATTGGGTGATGTTATAAGAAAAAGAGCCGTCAGCTTCAAGGTTGATTTCATAGCCGTGATTATTGATAAAGAAAATCGCACTTTTAATTTTCCCGCCTTGTGCCGCATTATACTTGAGCAATAAATTTCCGTTCGCATCTGCAGCAATAAACGGCGGATAGTCTTTCAAATTTGTCATATCCACTCCTTTCAAGTATTAACAATCTCAATCAGTTCCGAGTTGATAATATCAAACGCAGTTCCGATATTGCCCACTGTGGCAGTAAACTCAGACTTTGATACAACTTTGTTGAAATCCGCAGAAATAACATTAGAGCTTGAAATTGTAATACCTTCGCCCGGCTGATAGATTGCTCCACCCCCTCCCCCGCCGACAGTGATATTCATATTACCTTGCAAAGTCTGACCGTTGATTGACGGTTTATTCCGCAAATCGTTGTAACTTCCGCTTATAGCCACATCCGCAAAACCGTTTCCGAGTTCACCGAAAAAGGCATTTGCAGGAATGATATAATCTTTAAGAATAATTACCTTGTCTTTGACTTCAAGCGGAATGCCGTAAACGACTTTTTTCTCCTCCGGCGTATCGTCAAGGTCAGTCACAACCTTGCATAAGGTATCATCCTGAGCGTTCACTTCAACGACCACACCGCCGACAGGCGCGAATTCACCTGCGGCGACTTTGCCGTTAATCAAAATCTGATGTTCATCGGGGTCAATGATGAATTCAATCCCGTCACAATTAAATATCATTTGCATATCAGCGACCTTTCATTTTCAACTTTTGTGCCTGCAGTTCAAGCATACGGTCCATGAGAGAATTATGGTTTATTGACATCGGATTCTGATAATCAGCATTATTAAGAATTTCCGCAATTTCCGACTCAACAGCCGCCAGAGTATTGCCAGGAGTCTTGGAAGTAATAATTTTATCGTCACCGATAAGGCTGTGAATTTTGTTGAGCGTGCGGACAAAATCAATGTTGTTGACCAGCGGGAAATCGGCGGGGGCAGTTTCCGGATAGAGGTAACGAAAAGCCTGCAGCGACTTATTGAGTTCTGAATTGAATTTGTCTCCCCAGTCCTTTTTCAGCTGATTAGTGGTGCTTTCGACAGATTTGTCGTATTCTGCCTGAGCAGTTGCAAATTCTTCAGCCAGGTATTTGTTGCGTGCGTTCCAGAGTGACTGTGCCTGCTGCGGAGTCAGATTTGCTTCCTTGAAAATATCACGATATTTTTTCTGCATTGTCTCATCGGAGAGAGTTTCAGGCAATTTCAATTCTGCATCTGTTTCAAATTTGTAATCGTCTGCAGATTCAGGGACTCCCAACTGCTTATAGAAACTGCTCCATTCTTCGGCTGTGGATTCGTCAGTAGGAATTCCTGCACTTTTTTTTCCGATAAGAGACTGCATCTCTTTGTAGCTTTTGGCGAGAGCGTTAATATCTTTGAACTTGGCGAAAGATTTATCTGTACGGAATTCTTCAGGAAGCCATTCATTATTCACCGTCTGCGGTTCAGTATTCTCTGTTTCAGTATTCTGAGTTTCAATGTCCTGAGTTTCAGTGTTCTGAGTTTCCTCAATGTTGTCAAAAACAGTCGTATTATCTGCCATAATTCACCTCATTTGTACAACTTTGCAATTCGCTCGAGATTATCGGTGTTTTCTGCGAAAACCACAAGATTTCCCACAGTAGATAGATTGCCGATAGGCGGAATATTCTCCAACGCCGTTCCCTTGAGCTTCTCAACC
>JAZOWR010000225.1:0-8693 GCA_045659345.1 Ructibacterium sp. | reverse complement strand
AACTTAGCCTTTTGTTGTGCGTGTTGTTTGGGGATAATGCCTGAATCAGCTGCTTTTATATAAAAAAGATCCGCCCCTCTGGGCGGTCCTTTTTTTATTCTATTAGGGTTTGAGAGCTTGGTGTGGTAGTCTTGGTTGGGGAGGTAGCTGTCGGAGCAGAACTGCTTGATGGAGTTGGGGTGGTACCATTGTTCTCTGTGCTGTCTTCGGTTGTACCCTCTTCGCCCTCTTCTTGCAGATTTTCGTGTTGGTCGGTACAGGTGCCGCCGGGGGCCTTACCTTTTACAAAGTAATACGATTCTGCAGGACACTTTTCTCCGGCTCCCTTGCCGGTAATTGGGCAGTAACTTGCATAGACCACATCGTTGGGGGTTACAATTTTTCGATAGTCGCTTAAGTTTTGGTGTGCCTTGCTCATTACAGAACGAAATGTAGTTACACAAGGGTTGCCGGAAGCATATATCTCTCGGGGAATATCGTATCCGTACCAGATAGCTGCAGAATAATAGGGAGTAAACCCAATAAACCAGCGGTCATAATTATCATCGGTAGTACCTGTCTTTCCGGCGGTAAAAATGCCATTGGGAAGTGCTGCGCCGCTGCCGGTACCGGAGGTGACAACCTCATTGAGAAGACGGGTCATGAGAAATGCGGTAGATGACTTCATTGCCGCTTTGGTCGTTCGCTTAGAAGTCAGGAGCAGGTTCCCGTCCTTGTCCTTGACCTCGGTATAGATGTAAGGGCTATGATAGACACCATCGTTGGCAAAGGCGGCATAGGCTGCTGCCATTTCCATGGTAGTCACACCGTCGGTTAGTCCCCCCAACGCTAATTGGGAATATCCAATGTCGCTAATGATACCGTCGCTTCCCTCTCGGCCTTCTACCAAGGTTGTAATACCCAGATTGTCGCGAAGGAAGTGAAAGCTCTCCTGCGCTCCCACCTTAGCCAGTACCTGCACGGCGATGGTGTTTAGTGACCGCCTTACGGCATGGCGAATATCTACAGCTCCCCGATATTGATTATCGCTGTTTTTGGGAGTCCAATCGCCGTAGGATTTTTTTTCATCTTGAAAGATAGAGGCGGGAGTAATCAGTTCTTTTTCCAATGCGGGTGCATAAACGGCAATTGGCTTAATGGAAGAACCCGGCTGTCTTGGACTCATGGATGCACGGTTTAAGGTTAGGCTTCCGGATTTTTCTCCAATACCGCCTGCGATGCCCGCAATTTGTCCGGTTTGGACATCCACCACGGTAATGGCAGATTGTGCCTCGCTGTCCGGAAAGTTTTTGGTGTTTTCAAAATACGCTTCAACCGCCTCTTGCACCTGGGGTACATAGGTGGTATAAATCTTGACACCGCCGGAGTAGAGAATCTTATTTGCCAGGCTTTCTGAATACCCCTCAGCTTTTAAGTCTTTAAGCACATCGCGAATTACCTGATCTACAAAATAGGAAGTAGTCCCTGTGTTCCGCGCTCTTGACTCTGTTCTGTCTGCAAACTTAAGAGGTTCCTCGATGGCAGCCTGGTATTGGTCTTGTGTAATGTAAGAAAGCTCCAGCATCTTACCAAGCACCAGTTCCTGGCGTTCCTTGTTCTTTTCCGGATTGACAAAGGGGTCATACAAGGAAGGATACTGAGTGATGCCTGCCAGGGATGCACATTCGGCAAGGCTGAGTTCAGAAACATCTTTGTTAAAGTAAATTCCGGATGCGGTCTGTACCCCGTTACAACCCTGAGAAAGGTAAATACAGTTGAGATACAGTTCTAAAATTTGATCCTTACTCATCTCTTTTTCCAATGCCACTGCCCGAGAAATTTCTTTGATTTTTCGAGATGCAACCTGCTCTTTGTCGCCGGTAATATTTTTAATTAACTGCTGCGTAATGGTGCTGCCGCCCATAGAAACGCCGCTCTTGCCTGTGATTTTTCTTCCAATCCAGGAGATAGTCGCCTTTGCTGTTCGTTTCAGGTCATAGCCTTTGTGGGTATAAAACCGTTCATCTTCAATAGCGACAAAGGCATGCTGTAAATCTTTTGGGATTTTTGTAATTTCTGCCCACTCCCGGTTTTCTTGTGCATTGAGCTTTGTCAGTTCCTTCTCTTCACCGGTTTCCGGGTCGAAATAGACCAGTGTAGAATTCTGTTGCAGAGTGAGGGCGTCTACATCCAGATCGCCAATACCGCCCCAGAATCCCAGGACAGCACCCCCAAACAGAATGCTGACAAAAAGAACGCCTGCCAGCAAGGTAATGCCAAAAATTTTCAGAAATTGTTTTCTATACTCTTTCATCCTCATTCCCCTTTAGCTTGTTGTTCTACTATCGCATAATAATTATACCATATTTTAAGGTATAAAAAGACCAATCCCTGTTAATAATAGGTTAAATTCGTGTTACAAAGTTTGAGAAAGCGGGGATTGTTATGGCAAAAAAATTGTTTCATAGCCTGATACTGGGAGTCGTTGTATTCTCGGTTGCTGTATTGGCGGGATATCTCTCCTATGTGATTACCTATCGATACCAAACCGAGCGAGTCAAGGAAAACCTGCTTTCATCCGGCATGGCAGAGGCAAGTCCGGTCAACGGCAGCGCAAGACCGCTTACGCAAGAGGAGATCCTTGCAGTGGATTACTATATCGCAAAACTGGAAAACGAGGATATTGCAATTTATATTTCCGCTAAGGGTAAAGAAGCGTTTTTATATTCGCTGGACATTCGTCCGGGAGACCTGACCGAAGAGGATACTCTTAGATTGACCCAAGGAATGATTTTAAAAACCCGCAAAGAGCTGGTTTCTTTTGAAGAGGATTTTACAAGCTAGGAATAAGGTTTGAGGATGTTTTTGGTCGGTATCAGAATCAAAGCATCTGTGCCTTTGTGCGCTCTTGCAAGAACAAGAATCGCTCGCATTTGTCTGTTTTCCTTGACAAGCTTTATTTGTAAAATTGTCGGATAAGTTTTTAAAAAACTCTGGTTATTTTTTTAAACATATGATATACTAGCTAAAAAAGGAGGGTTGTAACATGAAAAAGTATGTATGTGTTGTGTGTGGTTATGTCTATGATGAAGCTGTGGGCGATGTGGATAACGGTATCGAGCCGGGTACTGCCTGGGAAGATGTCCCCGAGGATTATCTCTGTCCTCTGTGCGGTGTCGGAAAAGACCAATTCGAAGAGGAATAAGCACTACATCTTGTGCCTGTAATAAAATTTTAACACAATATCTATTGACATATTGGGGAAATAGATGTATAATACAAGGCATAGGAGGAGATAACGATGAATGTTACGGTAAAAAACGGAGAATTGGATTTCAGAGAGATTAGCTACTATGCAGCGCATATTCGCCAGAACAATCCGGGTATGCATATAGATTCACTGACTTTAACCATTTGCGATGATGGGTATGTGGACGCAGAATATACTTTGCACCCGGTTCCTTTTGAACGGGTTCGCCGGATAACCGGATATTTGGTAGGAACGGTAGACCGGTTTAATAATGCCAAACAAGCTGAGGAACGGGATCGTGTGAAGCACATGAGTTGCTGTAGCTAAAAAAATACCAAGCGGATTTTCCGCTTGGTATTTTTTTAATTATATGCCTGGTAAATTCTTGCCTGAGTAAGCTGGTTGTCTAAATTTTTTCCGGCAAGTTCTGCCGCGAGCAGCTGTTCATAATACTTTTGATAGATGGTCTGCTGAAGATTGTCCAGTTTTAAGCCTTCCATGGTAAGAGCGTTTTTCTCGGCGGCCTGTTCTCCCGCAGCATATTCCTGCTGGCGGAAAAGGTCTTCCCAGCCCGCCTCGTAATTCCCTTCATCTCTTGCTGTATTGGAAGATGCCGAAAGATTGGCGTTGGTTACCTGAGCGGCATTTGCCTCTGCAGCGTTTTGGTAGGCGGTATTATAGATATCCACCATACGGTCTATCATGGCAAGATTGTCCTGATAGCTGTCACGATACCGCTGATATGCAAGGTCGGCAAGTTGCGGAATTTTGTCGGTTAGCTGCTGGTTGTAGTAAAGCTCTGCCTGGGCTGCTGCAGTTGCAGCAGCAGAATTGGCATAGCCGCCGGTAAGCGTTGCATATGTAGCAAGGCTATCTCGGCTTGCACGATTTCCCTCAAGCAAATATTTGTTGCGATATGCCTGGTATACAGGATCATCATCCGGATTATAGGAAAAAGGCTTCCGATATGCCAATGTGTTTGCCAAGTTAACGGCGTCTTCTAGATACCGTCGGCGGTAAGTTTCTGCCAAGGCAACCGGACTTTGCACATTTAGGCGGCTTGCCAGATCATAGGTAGCATCCGCTACACGGCTTTGATATGCCCAGGACTTTCCTTCATCATCAATGTAGAGAATATCCAAGGGTGTGCCCCCTATGGAAACCGTGCCGTTTCCGTAGGTCAACGCATCGGCAGAGAGTCCGTATTTTCCTGCAGCGCTGGCATAGGCGTCGCTGACCCGAACCACTGGGTCAGATGTGTCTTTATAAAAATTTACCAGATTTTTTTGGATTTCCTTTTCCGGCGCATAGGAAACGCCAGCGGTTTCATCCAGATACCCCGGTTTCATAAAGCTGCGATTATCTAAAGTGACAGTACCATTGGCTTCATCGTAGCCAATACGGTCGTTAGAAAACCCCATCTTATTTAAGGTGGCACGAATGCCAACTTGACCGTCCTCCCGGCGGGGTACAAAGCCTGAGTCGGTCTTCTTTTTTGATTCTTCTTGATTATATGACATAGGTTTTACCTCCCTGATAAACAGACAGTTCCAAAGCGTGAATCACCGCTTTGCCCTGTCCTTCGATACGGATACGGAAACTGTCGCAGCTGCGAAACCGAATAGGAATACGGTGGCTTTTTAATCCGGCTGTCTTTGATAGAACAGCACAGGGGATAAAGTCCCCGTCGTCATGGGAAATGCTTACCGAGACTGTGGTGTCCGCCTCAACATCCAGCAAAAGCCGCATATTATAAACTCCTTTGTAACGCAAGGTATCGTAATATGTTGGCTGGGTGGTCAGACTCCAAGAAACGGATTCCTCGCCCTTTCCAAACATCCAGACACCATCGTCGGCCACCCCGTAAAGACAGTTTCCATACCGTAAAAACTGCGTAAATGCGGTATCATCTTCCCGATACCAGACTCCTTTGTCAGGATCATAGACTAAAAGATCCCGATTGCCATTTTCCCGAATCGCGGCAGCGTAGTACCGAATGCCGTCACAGCTTGCGGCTGCCGCCCGGTAGGAAATCGGCAACTGGGGACTAACGCAGTAAGGTTCGCCCCCGTTATAGGCACAAAATCCCGCATGGGAGAGATAGTAAAGAACGCCGCCAAGTTCAGCTATGCTCCTTCCGTCAACACATCCGCCAAAGGTCTGCTTCGGCATGGAATAGTTGTGAGGACTATCTCCGTAGACATGATGAATGCAGTCCTGTTTAAAGGCAACCACAGCAGAACGATAGCTTGTGATACCGGTGAATCTTCCCGGAGTTCCAATCATACTGTACCAGCTGTCGTCTGCCAAGCCCTGAAAAGAGTGGAAGTTTGCAGGGTCTCCCAGTTTGGATGCGTACAGGTATTCGCCGTTTGTGGCAGTACCCCATAGCCGGTTGTTATGAACACATACATGGTTCATATCGGGAATACTGACCTTAACGGTGATACTGCCGCTCTCGCTGGTGTTTTGAAAGAGGGCTTTTTGTCCGGTCTTGGTGTAAAGCAGCAAATCCAGACGGCTGGAGGTGCTGGCGGTGACCACTGCGCTGACAATGCTGTCGCCGGTTGCATAATCCGTTCTTCCCTGCATAGAGTGGGTGTTATTCTGGGCTTTTGCAGCACCGCTGATGGTAATGCTCTCTCCCGGGGCGAATCGGTCAAATCCGGCATTGGTTTTGCTCAGATAAGCCGTATACGCCCCGGTAACATTGTTAAGAGATGCGTAAAAGGTAACCCCTTGTACGCTGAGAGTTTTCTCCATGCTGATAAGGGCATTGCTGAGCTCGCCGGTGTCAGGGTCGGGGAGATAGTTGTAGTAAAGCTTGTCGGGGAAAATGCAGAGTTTACCATTAAAATCCACAATACATTTTTCCCCGGGGGAAAGAGGTTCGTGCGGAATCAACTTTCCCTGATAATAAAATCCGTCCTCTTTGACCCCGGTAAAGGCGGTAAGCCCTTCTCCGGTATATGCCGGTACGGCAGCAGCAAGTATGCCGGTGTCTGCAATCACCTTTTGCCGGGGTTTTCTCGGTGTAAGCGCAGGATAAGCATCCGCGGATAGATTCTCCGATTGAGAAAGCGACCCGGGCTGTGGCTTTTCCCGCAAATCCAGTCCGCCAAACCGGACAGCCACCAAATTGTTGTTATTGTTTGCGCCAAAAGGCGGCAGAAACATGAAGATTCCTCCTTTTTACCAATAATGTCGAAATCCTGCCATGGTGGTTAAAGGATTTCTGTTCTTATAGTCCCGTTGCAGGGCGTCGTATAGATTGTTATACTGTGCCATGTGTGCTCCGTAGGCGTTATAGTCGTGCTGATACAGGGCCATTTTGGCAAGCAGATATTCCACATACATGCTGTCATAGGGTGCCTCGTCTACCTCGGTGCGGTCAGTAATCATGCGCCGAATAGCAAGGGGTGCAGCGGTCTGGGGTGTAAACATATCTTCGTCAAACACCAATCCGTCATAGACCTGGTCGATCACACAGCCGATACGGGAGTTGTTCCAATCCGGAACCGCATCCTTAGAGGGAAGCGCTACCCACTCTATAAAGTCGCCTGTTACAAAAGGCGGGCTTGGCATTTTGATAAAGTTTTCACTCAGGTCAAACTCCCCTTGCACAGTGATTTGCCGAACAGGAAGCGGCTGCTCCAAGAAGACCAGACGGAGCGTTCCGGGCTTGGAAATTGTTGTAGGATCTGTCAGCAGAGAACGAAGATCGAGCTTGTCCATGGGAGAGCCGTTAAAAAATGCCAGCTCAAGATCTTCAAAGGCAAAGTTGTCCGGCCAATTAATTTCCGTTCCTGCACCTGCGGTGGTTTCAATGGCGGTATAAACTTTTTTGATATTCCGTCGTATGCCGGCGGTCACCTCGTCACACCAGCGCAGTTTTTCTTCTAAGGTAAAGCTGTTAGGGCAAAGACTGTTGGCCATTTCTATGGCCTGAAGCAGTTTCATGGGACTCCACCTAACCTTTCAGACTTTCCAGAAAAGCCTGTGCCGCCAGCTCCTGATTATGGCTTCGTTCCAAGACTAGAGCGACGCTGCGTGGGACGGTGACGGGTACACCTCTTTGAATCTGGTAGTTTACGCCGTTTACTGTGACGGTCACATCGTCTTTGTAACGGTTGTTGTCTTTCATTAGCATAACAGGAACAGGTTCTTTGTAATACTGCTCTGTCAGCTGTGCTTTGGGTTGTTTAGCCATGATATTGTTCCTCCTTATCTAAAGTAAATGTAGGGTTTAGTAACTGCAGGTGGTTTCTACCCGAACCATAAATTCAGGAGAAAGAATTTCTGCAGTCTGGGTTGCCTTCCAGCCCACGGTGCTTCTCTGATCCAGGGGATCGCCGGTGCCGGCGCTGCCCTTTTGTTTTAAAATGGTAGTCAAGCCGCCGCCGGTAATGGAAGTTACACCATAGGCGTTCTGACCTAAGAACAGAGTGGAGTATATGTCTCTTCCGTTCTTACCTGCACCTGCCGGATAAATAATGTTGCCTGCGCCTACGGCATTCAGGGTTTCGTCTACGGTGATGGTAGCGGTTCCTTCGCTTCCTGCGGTAGCGGAAGCAATCGAGTAATCAAAGCCGTTAATCTGAATTTTTTTACCGTTTATGTACGCAACATCGGCATCGGTCAATGCTTCTTTGAGCGTAATTACAGAACCCTCTGCAGATGCAACGGTCAGGGTTTCCGGGTCACCGTTTTCCAGAGTTTCAGGATTGCGCAAATAACCTGCCCTAAAGATTTTAGCTTCGGTAGATTCGACAAAGACCACACCGTGAATCTTGCCAATTACGCCGTTGTACCAGTCTTCAGGGTCCACATTCTGTTTGACAGCCTTCCATTCCGGGTCATTGGTCAGGTCGTTGGCAACATCGGGATGGATAATGGCAACATAGCTGCCGTCCTTAGAGGGTGTTGCGTTGTTAGGCTTTAGGGTCGCTACTGGACGCTTGACTGCTGCAACGGTCAGATAGTCATTTTCCTCGGCAGTGCTGCCGCCAACGAGCAGATTTCTGTCTGCTTTGCCGTTGCCGTACTGCACATTGGTGCCTGCATTGACCTTCTCTCGGATTACGGTGTCTAATGTTCTGCCTGCCTGATCACCCAAGACATTCTGAGTTTCACTGATGACCGCATCTACAGAAGACAGTGTCAGCATGTCAGACATGGTTACATAGTCACCGTACTGCTCCACCGTGGATTCTACGGTAGTGACATTCAGGGTATTGCCTTTGGGGGTGACGCCCTCGGTCAGAGGAGTCAGTGCCTTCGGCAGAGGGCTAAAACGCCGAAACTCAATGGTTTTGCCGCTGCCGGCAGGGATTGGCTTTTGCTGGCCAAACTGTGCGTGCACCAGCTTGGGGCTGGCAAAACGAATCAGGGCGCGATCGTAATAGGTTTTCATTTCCGGAGTCAGATTGTTGCCGGCTCCGTTGGTAGTAGTGGTTTGTACATT
>JAZOWR010000224.1:0-5088 GCA_045659345.1 Ructibacterium sp. | reverse complement strand
GTGTATATGGAAGATAGTGCCTACTATAATGACCATCCGGACGAGCTTGAGAAGATCCAAGATAAGTTTGTAGCTCTTACTGAAGGATTTAGTTTTACGGAAATTAACGGCTTGCGTAGACTTTGTAAAAACGAGAAAATCCGCATGAAGGATTTATGTGATGTGATTGATCTATACAAGTACGGTATCAGAGAAAATCCTTGGAAGAGCCTTAATCTCGAAGAAATTAGAAATGCAAAAGCCGATTTTGAGAATCGTGTTAAAGGTCAGGACTACGCTATCACCAAAACTCTTGATGTAATAAAGCGAGCTATTACCGGGATGTCGGGGTTGCAAGGTTCTTCCCACACAAGACCGAAGGGCGTTCTGTTCTTTGCAGGTCCTACGGGTACGGGCAAAACTGAAACCGCAAAGACACTTGCTGAAATTTTGTTTGGCGATGAGAGTTGCTGCAAACGCTTTGATATGAGTGAATACGGTCAGAGTCATAGCGATCAGAAATTGCTCGGAGCGCCTCCTGGATATGTCGGTTATGAAGCGGGCGGTCAATTAACAAACGCCGTTAAGAACAATCCTTTCTCTATTCTATTGTTTGATGAAATTGAGAAAGCTCATCCTTCCATTTTGGATAAGTTCCTGCAGATCCTTGAAGATGGACGAATGACTGACGGACAAGGTAATACCGTTTATTTCTCCGAAACCATTATCATCTTTACAAGTAACCTTGGCATTTTCACAATGAATGAAAACGGTCAACGTGAAGCCAATGTAACAAGTGATATGCCTTATCAAGAAATGTCAGTACGTGTAAGAGAAGCCATCGAGGATTATTTTAAATTACAACTTGGACGTCCTGAAATTCTTAACAGAATCGGAGAAAACATTGTTGTTTTTGATTATATTCGCCCTGAAGTTGCCAAATTGATCCTTAATTCTCAAGTGAAAAAGATTGTAAAGAATATGTCTGCTGAAAAACACATCACATTGACCATTGCGGATAGTGCTATGGAAACACTTACAGAGCAGGCGTTAAATAATCTTCAGAACGGTGGTCGTGGTATTGGTAATGTTGTAGAAAACCTCTTAATCAATCCTTTGTCAAGATATTTATTTGATAATGAGATTTTTGATAATGCGAGTGTTACTATCGACAACATTGACACTACTACAACACCACCATCGTTAGAGTGTACGAAGGGTTAAGTTATGAATGTTATAGCAGTAAGCCAAAGAGGGATAAATAAAACAGAAAACGAAGATAGAATAGTAGTTGGAAAGACGATCGTTGCAGGAGGAACGCACTTTTCTGAGATCGAAAACGGCATTATAGCTGTTGCTGATGGCGTTGGCGGCCATAATGCAGGAGCAATAGCTTCGCATTTTGTGGCTAATAAATTGTGCCATTTGAAAGAGATCAGCATTGAACTGTTGCGGGAAATTAACGATGAGTTGATTGCAATTTCCGAAACCACAGAAGGACAAAAAGGAATGGCAACAACATTGTCAGGGATTTGTTGTACTGAAGGTAAGCCGCAGTTGTTTAGTATTGGTAACACTCGTGTTTATCTTCTTCAAAGCAGAAAATATTTGAAACAACTGACAACGGATGATACAACGTTGAACTATCTTCTTGCAACAGGTCAATTAGCTCCGGAGGATGCGGATTCATTTGAGCGAAAAAATGAGATTACAGCTTGCTTCGGTGGCGGATCCGCAGATTTGTTCAAAGTAAAGGTTAATTATATCGAACCATTAGTAGCTCCGGTTATGATAACATCTGATGGGATACACGATTATTTAAGTGTTGACCAAATGGAAGATATAATTGAAGAATACGGACTTAGCGAAAAAGCTTGCTTTGAAATGATACAAACCGCAAGGAACAATGGTTCGCTTGATGATGCAAGCATTATTTTAGGGGGTGTTTAAGTGGGACTTCGCTTTAGAAAAAGTATATCAATCATACCCGGCGTTAAGTTGAATTTTGGAAAAACGGGTATGTCTGTTAGTACCGGTGTACCCGGCTTTAGAAAAACATTTCATACAAGCGGTAGAGTGACTACAAGTGTTGGCATTCCTGGTACGGGGTTGTATTATGTAGACACCAAAAATACAAGAACACAAAACAATAGAAGAACGCAAACCCGTCAGGAAATACCATCTTACCACTCAGAACCTACTTACAATGCAGGGCAGCAGAATTATACCAATGACCACACAGTAGTAGAAGCAACTGGTTATTCTGCACCCGTACCGTCAAATTACGAATTAAGTACACCGATTGATTTTGGTACTGTGCAGCAGATTGATACGACCTCGCTTAAATCAATACATAAAGCAAGTGATGATTCGATTGATTGGACTGAAGTGCTGGTTTCACCCGTAGCTCCTGATGAAACCTATAATCAACAAATGTGGTCATACTACCATAGTGTTGCATCAAAAATTCTTGCAGGTGATATTGACACGTATTTGCAGATAATTTATGAGGTGAACCCTCTCGATGACTTGCTGATGTATGGTAACAATTTTGAATTTGGCACAGATAATGCCAAGAAGATCGAAGTTGAGTTTAATGTCAACATCAACGCTCTGTCGCAAGCAAAACAGACCATGAGTAATACAGAATATAATCTTTTGCTGCAAGATTATGTAGGTAGTGTTTGTATCCGTATAGCAAGAGATATGTTTGCCCTTTTGCCGATAAGGAACACTATTGTTCACGCAGTATTGGACGGAAAAACTATCGTATCGGTCGATTTTGATAGGCAGAATCTATCAAAAGTCAAATTTGGGTACATAGATCCGTCAGATACTTTGGAGCAATTCAAACACAATATGGATTTTAACGAAATTAACGGTTTCTCTCCCGTTAGCAATCTTGAGTAGAATAAGCCTTGACAATATAATTATTAATAATTATAATAATTACACCTATAAAGAGTGCGTGAGGGACAAGCCCTATGACCGCCAGCAACCTACCGAAAGGCAAGGTGCTAATGCTTGAACGATAGGGTTATTTAGAGATTAAGCAATCCTATTGTGACGATAGGATTGCTTTTTTCGTTCTCTTTTAGGAAATAAATTTAAGGGAGCGATATTATGCGAACTATCAAAGAACTCATTAGCAACGAAAAGAAGGTGTATATTCTTTTGAGATCCAAAGCCATTCAGTACCGTTTTATGAGCGATGCTGAAAGAGAAGGCATTACTTACAGTGATAAAGTGAAACCTACGGAACGTTCGGTGGATGATATTATGGCTTTGCAACCCGACGGAACAATCTGTTTTTTAGGCTGGGCAGGACGGATGTGCTACCACAATAACAAAATCAATATACTTAGGATAGATTATGAAAAATATATTGACGGACAGGATGATTACATCATTATGTCCTAGTTGAGGGTTTTAAGCGAATTGAATCATAATGAGAGGGGTGTAGCAAAGGCTACACTCCTCTTTGTGGTTTACCTTTCAAAATGTAGAGAGATGTATAGAATTAAATTACCATCATTTTGAAAGGAAGTTTCTTTTATGAGTAAAAACAAAAGCAAAGCATTTTTCTACAAGGGATCCTGGTATCATCGCACCAAAGTATTGCGAGAAGACTTTTCAGTCGGCTACAGTAAAAAGGGTGGCTTTAAAACGCAGAAGGAAGCCGAAGAGAGCTACGAAAAGATGCTCAAGGATTTTGAGGAAAAGAAATGGAATCCCAGTATAGACAGGAATATTCTGCTTGCCGATTACTTGAATTACTGGTTTAACAGAGTTCACATACCAGCGGTTGATTCTGCGACCCGGATGTTAGGAGAGATTGTACTGAACAATTATATTCTGCCCCATGTAACCGATCTGCCTATGCGCCTTTGTAATACAGGGTACTTTGACAGCCTCTTGGAAATGGCCTCCTTGCATACAAAGTCAGCAGGTAACAGATGCAGAGAATTGTTGAATACTGCAATGAGAAATGCCGTGAGAGAGGGGTATCTGATAGAAAATCCCATAGAGTTTACAAAAACCTATCCCCGGGAAAAGCACAAGGCTACTATTCTTACAAAGGATGAAATCAGAAGACTACTATTTGAAATGCGATCTACAAATTGGTTTTTAGAAACATTGCTTGCGCTTTTTTGCGGACTTCGCAGAGGAGAAATTATGGGATTGAAATTTTCCGATTTTAATGTGGATAGAGAGACGGTAACCATCAGTCGACAGGTATCTGAAGAATACATTTTTGATGAAAGTGGGAAGCGAATAAACCACAGACCAGCGGAAAAGCCTCCGAAGACGGAAAACAGCTATCGCACAATGCGGATACCAAAGGTCATATTTGAGGAGCTGGAAATTAGGAAAAAGAGGGTTATTAAAGACAAGGACACGCTGGGGCCGGCTTATCACGATCACGGATACATTTCCTGCCGAAAGGATGGTGAGCCACATACATTGCCCTCTTTCTATGGTGCCTTAAAGAGAGCTTGTAACCGTGCCGGTGTTCCTCAAGTTTCGGTTCACGATCTGCGTCATATGTATGCCACGATTCTGCTGGAACAGGGCGTGTCCCTCGTGAAGATATCCAGCCTTTTAGGGCATGCTTCTATACACACAACATTTGAGCATTATTGCGATGTGATGGAGGATTATAAACGAATAACAGGCTGCTTGAACAGAACATTTAAAAGTAAGAAGGTGGATTCGTGATGGAATACATTGATTGGAAGATCAGCACTGTAATGCATCTGAAGAACAGCTTTGGTTATCGTGTGACATTGATATTGCCCGATGGCACTGAAAAGGTACAGCAAAAAAGTGGTTATAAAAGCAAGAAGGAAGCACAGCAGAGGAGAGACCTTGCAGTTGTACAGCTACACAGTAAAATCTATGTTACCGATGACAACATAACGGTTCGTGAGTACTTTGCTGAATGGCTTGAAACAGTGATCAAGGCAAGGTGCAAAGCCTCTACCTACTCAACCTATCATTACGTGTTAAAGAATCATATTTATCCGCATATAGGAGGCGTTAAGCTGGTCGAAATGAACAAGGCACATATTCTCCATCTGTACAGAACAGTAGGGGGAAGCTACAAAT
>JAZOWR010000223.1:0-4185 GCA_045659345.1 Ructibacterium sp. | reverse complement strand
AAGGATTCAAGAACCATCATGTCACAGAAGAAATCATCGATTTCTATCTGGCTTCTATGAAAGATTCGGATATCGATTCCTTGATTCTTGGGTGTACGCATTATCCACTTTTAAAGGAAACCATTGGCCGTATCATGGGAGAAAGTGTAACCCTGATTGATGCAGGGGCAGAGACGGCGGTCTATGCGAAGGAACGCTTGGCAAAGAGTGATATGCTTGCAGAGGGGAATCAGGGCAAAATTCAATATTATGTCAGTGATACGGTAGATGGGTTTTGCGACATTGCACAGGTGTTCTTACAGAAGAAGATTGAGGGCAATATACATCGAATCGATATTGAAGCATATTAGGAGAAGCCTATGGATAACAATGTATTAATCAGCGTCAAGACGATCCAGCGCTGTGACGGTGAGGAGCTGGAGCCGGTTGAGCTTCAGACCCCCGGAAAATTAGGAAGGATGAACCAAAAGTATTATCTGATTTATGATGAGAGTGAGATGACCGGTTTTCCGGAAACCACAACCACCATCAAAATCTGGGAACATAATGTGCTGGTAACCCGCAAGGGCAGATTTAACATGCAGCTGCATTATAAAGAGGGCGAAAAAAACCTTTGCATGTATCCCACCCCTTACGGTACTATCAGCGCAGCGATTTCCACATCTGCGATTGCGTATGAATTTGAGCATTTGACGGGGAGTCTTCAGGTAGATTATGTTTTGGATGCAGACAATATCAATTTTATCGAAAACTCACTACGGATTACGGTGAATCCGTTATAGAAAGGACGATACCAATGAACATACAAGAACAAATGAAAGAGAAAATTGCGGCAATGATTATGGCGTCTTTAGAGCAGGCGCAGGCTGCAGGGGAACTGCCTAAGTCAGAAGCGGAGCTGAACCTTAAGGAGATGATTCGCCTGGAGGTTCCCAAAGAGAAACAACACGGAGACTTTGCCTGCAACATTGCCATGGTTCTTGCCAAGGCGTTAAAAAATCCGCCCAGAGTGATTGCCGAAGCGATTGTTCGGTCCATTCCCATTGGCGGTGACATCGAAAAGATAGAGGTAGCAGGTGCCGGATTTATCAACTTCTATTTAAGTTCTAACTGGCTGTATGAAACCATGAGACAGATTGAGGCACAGGGTGAGAACTATGGAAGAATCGACCTTGGTAAGGGCAAAAAGGTGATGGTGGAATTTGTTTCTGCAAACCCCACAGGCCCGATGCACATGGGCAATGCCCGGGGAGGTGCGCTGGGTGACTGTCTGGCGGCGGTTCTGGATTATGCCGGCTTTGAGGTAACTCGGGAGTTTTATATCAACGATGCGGGCAACCAGATTGAAAAGTTCGGAAACTCCCTAAATGCCAGATACATCCAACAGCTTCAGGGAGAAGATGCCATTGAGTTCCCTGAGGACGGGTATCACGGAGAAGATATCATTAACCATGCAAAGGCATTCATTGAACTCTATGGGGACAAGCATCTTTCTGCTTCTGAGGAGGAGCGGAAACAGGCGTTGGTGGACTACGCCCTGGAGAAGAACATCGTTGCCCTGAAAGAGGACTTAGAGAGATACCGGATTGTTTATGATGTATGGTTTAGAGAGAGTACGCTTCATGAGTCCGGTGCAGTACAGGCGGCAATTGATACCCTGACCCAAAACGGATATACCTATGAAGAAGACGGTGCCCTTTGGCTGAACTGCGAGAAGATGGGACTGGAAAAGAATGAGGTTTTGGTCAGAGCCAACGGTATTCCCACCTACTTTGCGGCAGATATTGCCTATCATTGGAATAAGCTGAACCAGCGTGGCTTTGATTGGGCAATCAACATCTGGGGTGCTGACCATCATGGTCATGTAGCGCGGATGAAGCATGCACTGGATGCGGTTGGCAGTAACGGTGAAAAACTGGATGTAGTTTTGATGCAGTTGGTACGGCTGATGAAGGATGGCGAGATTGTCAGGATGTCTAAGCGTACCGGTAAGGCGATTACGCTTTCTGACCTTTTGGAGGATATCAGTGTCGATGCAGCACGGTTCTTCTTTAATATGAGAAGCGCCGGCAGCCATCTGGATTTTGACTTAGGGCTGGCAGCGCAGCAGAGCAATGATAATCCGGTCTTTTATGTGCAGTATGCCCATGCCAGAATTTGTAGTATTCTCAGACTTTTAGAGGAAGAGGGAATTAAGGTTTTGCCCTATGCTGAGGTAAAGGCAGAATTGCTCACCGAACCTGCAGAGCTTGATTTGTTAAAGAAGCTTAGCGATCTGCCCGGCGAGATTGAAGCGGCGGCAAAGACGCTAGAGCCGGCAAGAATAACCAGATATGTTTTGGATTTGGCAGCGGCGTTTCATACCTTCTACACGGTCTGCCGTGTCAAGGTGGAAGACGCAGATTTGATGAACGCCAGACTCAAATTGATTGATTCTGTAAGGATGGTCATTAAGGTAGTGCTCACCATGCTTAAGATTACCGCACCGGAAAAGATGTAGGGGGAGTTATGAAGAAAAAGATTATGGCCTTGCTTCTTGTATCATCCCTGCTTGGGTCAGTGCCGGTGTTTGGTATGGAAAAAGAGCGGTTGATGAGCGAGGCGTATTATTATACAGCAAATCTTTACTATTGTGATTCTGCGCGGAACAAAATAGTGCTCAAGTATGTCAAACCGACAGGAATGGCAACCACGGAAAAGCGCAGAACAGTTACCGATGCTACCTACAACGAAATTCCTATTTCCTGTAGTGGCAGACTTAAAACCGGTGAATATATTCCGTTGACAGAACTGAACAACTATGTTGATTGCGAGGTGGGTGTGGTCATCACCCGTAACAAAGCGGAGGGGATTCGCGTGGTGGCGCTTCATTTCCGCTAAGGAGGAATTGAAATGAAACAAAAATTGCTATGCCTGAGCCTGGTGTTTGCGCTTTTGTTAACCGGATTTATGCCGATTTATGCAGAAGAGGGGCTAACGGACGGCGAGGGTGCTCAAAAGATGATAGATGCGGTGGTAGACCACCTGATTATCTACGGAAGATATGAGGATATTACCGAGCGGGGGCTTTACCGCGCAGCGGCAGAGCGGATGCTGCAGGAAAACCCCGAGCTTTATACCGCAGCGCTCAAAGGGATGCTGGAGTCTATTGATCAGTACTCCGAATATTACACCCCGGAAGAGAGTGAGGATTTGATGATTACGGTCAGCGGCGAGATTGTAGGTATTGGTGTGACCATCGATTTTACCGATCCGGAAACGGCGTTGATTGCCAGTGTAATTGCCGATACTCCCGCAGAACGGGCGGGAATCAAGGTTGGTGACATTATAGTCAGTGCCAACGGAGAGAACCTTAGGGGCGCAAAATCGGAGTTTGTGCTCAGTCGTATCCGTGGCGAGGAAGGGGCCGAGGTCTACCTTGAAGTTGAGCGAGACGGCCGGATTCTGGGTTTTACCATGATTCGGGAAAAGATTATAGGCACCAGTATCACAACAGAGGTGTTTGAAGAAGACGGCAAAAAGCTGATGTATATTCGTGTCCATGGTTTTGTCAGCAATACGGCGCAGAAGTTTAAAGAGGCGCTTGCGGACGCAGATAACCAGAAGATTTCGAATCTCATCATTGACCTGCGTGACAACGGCGGCGGAATCTTTGAACAGGCGGTTGCAATGGCAGAGAACTTTGTCCCTCTGGGCAAGGTTATCACCACAGCAGACTACAAGCTTGATATTTTAGATAGGGTGTTTAAAGGAACGGTGAAAAACCCTAAAAAGTATCAAACGGTTATTTTGACCAACGGCTACACTGCCAGCGCCTCGGAAGTGTTTGCGGCAGCACTTAGAGAAAATGACCTTGCAATTACCGTAGGACAGCCTACCTACGGCAAAGGGACGATTCAAAGCATCAATTCTCTTTCTGTCGGCGGTATGATTAAATTTACGACGGGATTTTACTTGACACCAAACGGCAGTAACCTGAACGGAACCGGTATAAAGCCGGATATGCCGGTGGAAAATACTTCCCGGCATCCCAATAAGGCGGACTTTGATGAATTTGCCTATAACAAGGTGTATCAGCAGGGTGACACCGGAGAGGAAATTCTTCTTGCCAAGGAATATCTGTCCTTGTACGGCTTGTATTATGGTGAAAGGAAGGAGGTTTAGGACCAGGAACTGGATTAGGCG
>JAZOWR010000222.1:0-2401 GCA_045659345.1 Ructibacterium sp. | reverse complement strand
GTGTGTATCTTCACTTTCCGGGGGTTGGCGATGACACAGGCAATCTTGCACAAATGTTGATAATTGTAAAATATCTTTTAATTAACGATATTAAACCTAAAAATCCAATGCTTTTTGTAGCAAATTCCTGCGAAGAAGGTCTTGGTAACCTCAAGGGTTGCCGCCAGATTTTTAAGGATTACGGTGACAAAATAGAGTATCTTTATACCTTTGATTCATGTCCCTCTGATATCACATGCAAAAGTGTCGGTTCACATCGTTATAAGGTGACTGCGATGACAGAGGGCGGTCATTCATTTGTTGCTTTTGGTAATCGTAATGCCATAAGCGTGCTTGCCGGAATGATAAACGATATCTATAAGATTGAAGTCCCCAAGGTGGGAGACAGTCGCACGACCTATAATGTTGGTATCATAGAAGGTGGTACCAGTGTAAACACCATAGCGCAGAATGCATCTATGCTTTGTGAATACCGCTCAGATAATGAGGAATGTCTTGCAATAATGAAAGAAAAATTTGCTGAAATCTTTGAAAAGGCAAAGGCAAATTGTATGGAATTACAGATTGAGGTTGTTGGCGACAGACCGTGTATGAGTTCCAATATAAACATGGATTTGCTTCAGGCAATAACGCTTCGCGCAAAAGATATCCAGTCAAAGCATTTTGGTGTAGAGGTAACAGAAAAATCGGGATCCACAGATTGCAACATTCCGCATTCGATGGGCATTCCTGCTGTTGCTTTGTCGAATTATCATGGCGGTGGCACTCATACCCGTGAAGAATATGTGATTAGAGATAGTTTCAAAGCCGGTTTGAGAGTCAGTATGGAACTTATGTTGACGGAGGGTGGATTACTGTAATCCGTCTTACAGCAAGATAAAAAGAGAGGTTCTTTCATGAATAAAAAAATCAAATTGAATCCGGATAGTTCTATTGTTACCATGATTCAAGAGGGTCTTAAAAAATCAGGCGGGTATTGCCCTTGCCGTCTGGAAAAAACGCCCGAAAATAAATGTATCTGCAAGGAATTTCGGGAACAAATTCAAGATCCGGATTTTGAGGGCTATTGCCATTGTATGTTGTACTATAAAGCAAAGTAGAGGGGAGTGCTTGTATGGCTGAAATCACGATTACCAAACATAATTTTGAATCCGAGGTTTTGCAATCGGGTCAACCGGTTTTGGTTGATTTTTGGGCGAGTTGGTGCGGACCTTGTAAGATGCTTGCACCCATTATCGACGAGATTGCAGAGGAATACGGTCATATCATTAAGGTCGCAAAAATCAATGTAGATGATGAGAGCGAGCTTGCCATGAAATATGGTGTTATGAGTATTCCCACGGTTATGTTGTTTGAACACGGTGAGGTTAAACAGACCTTGGTTGGATTTCGTTCCAAATTAGACATTGTTTCAATGTTTTTATAAAAATAAAAGGAGGAATTAATGATGAACAAGTATGCAGGAACACAAACAGAAAAGAATTTGGAGGCAGCCTTTGCGGGAGAATCTCAGGCTAGAAATAAGTATACTTATTTTGCATCCAAAGCAAAAAAAGAGGGCTTTGAGCAGATTGCTGAATTGTTCTTAAAGACTGCTGATAACGAGAAAGAACATGCAAAAATGTGGCTGAAGGAACTGGAGGGCATCGGTGATACCGCAGAGAATCTGGTAGAGGCAGCCAATGGCGAAAATTACGAATGGACTGATATGTATGCAGGGTTTGCAGAAACTGCTGAAAAAGAGGGTTTCCCGGCACTGGCAGCAAAATTCCGTATGGTAGCCGCAATCGAAAAGAAGCATGAAGAACGCTATCGTGCGCTGCTTAAGAATGTAGAGATGCAGGAAGTCTTCAAAAAGAGCGAGGTTCAGGTTTGGGAATGCCGTAACTGTGGTCATATTGTTGTGGGAACCAATGCACCGCAACTTTGCCCTGTTTGCGCACATCCTCAGAGCTATTTTGAGATTCACGCAGAAAATTACTAAAAACAAAGGACTTGAACATTAGTTCAAGTCCTTTATTTTTTAATGCACAACAACCTGTGCACCGGAAATCAAAAAATATAGAATGACCAAAATTCCCACTACAATTCGGTAATAACCAAAGGCAGTGAAGTCGTGCTTGCGAATATATTCCATCAGGAATTTGATGGCGGCAATGGATACCAGATATGCAACCACCATGCCGGTAATTAAAATACCTAGCTGATCAGGTGAAAATCCACCGCCGGTCTCCAAGAAAAATTTTACAACCTTAAGCAGGCTTGCACCCAACATCACTGGGACAGCAAGAAAGAAGGAAAACTCCGCCGCCACAAATCGAGAAGAGCCCAGGATAACAGCACCCAAAATAGTAGAGCCGGAGCGAGAGGTTCCGGGAATCAGAGAGAGCACCTGAAAAGC
>JAZOWR010000221.1:0-1638 GCA_045659345.1 Ructibacterium sp. | reverse complement strand
TTTATCTGAAAAACGTCTTTGATTATTCTTGTGTATGATCGTCCCTGCAAAGCGTTGTTTTCCTGCATTGTGCAAGTGCTCAGCATCGGTATTCCGGGGATCTTTGCGAAGGCGAGAGTCTGATAGAACTGAGAATCAGCCGGAGCGGCCCGTCCGAAAACCCGGTCAGTTTTTATCACAATATAAAATTCTTCCTGAGTATCGGAGTCCGTAAAGTAAAACATCTCCAGAGTTGCTTCTTCTATTAAGTCATCAAGTCTCACGGACATAGAGGGAAAATAGCTTCCGAAGGCTGTGGAACTGAAATCGCCGTATTGACCGTAGTTATCATAAGTGTCATTGTACCCGGGCGGGTATGATATGCTGGTAGTAGGGTTAGTGTTGACCGACCTTGTTTTGGGATTCTCACCGTTAAGCATAGTAAGGATTCTGCCATTTGAGGAATGCCTTGAAATGCTTATCAGAGTGTTTGAGTAATTGGCATTGTAAGAACCGTGCAAGGATGCAAATTCGGGTTCTTCCTGTGAAACCGCGTCCTGACCGGAATAGTCCTTTGAAAGAACAATGTTGTAGGAGTTGCCTTTTGCGGTTAACGTCCATCCGTTCAGTTGCAGAAACGAGGAAATCTCCGAGCGGATTCTGTCATTAAGGGTTTGAACGTCATCAGTGCTGGTTTTGTGAAAAATTATCTTTTTATACATTTTGAAATCCTCAAGACATCTCTATGCAGACGTAACTTTGGTTTGTTATTCTCGAAAGGTCATTAGCAACAACAAACGCCCTGCCCCCGGACTGAATAACAGCGTCAACATAACCCTTTACAGACAGCGCATCAGATTGAGTATTACTTATCGGAGTTCCGCCCACCTGAACAACGTACTTCGTGTAGATATTATATCCGGAAATCTTGTAAACGTTCTTGATTTTTCCGAAGAAGCAGTACGGGTCAACGCCGAACTGATTCCCGTCAAAAACATTATTCCCGCTTCCTGCCCTGATATACAATTCTCCGATAAAGTAATCGCCGTCCACGGGGTAGTTGTCGTATCCCGGAGTAATGCAGGAGTACTGCCCGACTGACATATTCGGCTTGTAGAGACCGTCTCTGGCATTGACGTTATTGCTGTAGTTCATTACATCTTCTTTGTTGTCGTTCTGCTTTGCAAGACCGTATCCGGAAACGTCTCCCATATAGTACGGGTAATTTTCGCCCTGGGAAATCGGGGTTGTGGTGTTAAAGGAGTTTCCAGCAAGGTTTGTTCCTAAAATACAGGCAAACGGATACTTTGTTCTGTCCTCAAACTGGTCTATCCGTCCGGCATAGATATGAGAACTGTACTGGTTGTTGGCAAACAGGAAACCCGTTAAAGTATCATTGTCTAAGGTTAAGAAGTACTCTAACGAGTCATTAGCTGCCAGCCATGTGCGGCATATCTGATAATCCTGAGAAGTGTACGCTTTGTCGGAATCATAGTCAGGTGAAATCCACACCCCGATGTTAAAGGCATCTGTAGCATGGGAACTTGACGTGATGAAGGTTATGTAAAGGTCATTCAGCGGGTTCCCGATGGTCAGTAACCTCTGTTCGATATCATCAACGCCGGAATACGGAAGGTCTGCTTCAACCGGGCTTAATCC
>JAZOWR010000220.1:0-2405 GCA_045659345.1 Ructibacterium sp. | reverse complement strand
ATTGCACGCTTAGTTGCCATAATCTCGTATGATGGCTTATAGTCATGTAATATATCTACGCCAAACTTAGTGGCTGGTAAATCTCGTATATGACCTTTGGTGGCAAACACTTCATAGCCTGCGCCTAAATACTTTTTGATACTTTCGCGTTTACCTGGTCCTTCGATTAAAACTAATTTCATTATAACCTCATTAAATATTATGATTACTTTGCTGAAATATATGAATTTCCTGCTAATTTTATAATTAATCCGTCCATTTGCATTTCAATAAGTTTATTATTCAAATCGCGCGTTGAAAGTTTAGTAAAATCAGCAATTTCTTCTTTCAGCGCTGCAATCTCTGCAACATGCTTGAGAATGTATTCCTTGTTGAGGTTGCGGAGCTTGATTTCTGCCACGAATTCTGCTTGTGCTTTTTCAATGCCAAAGCCTGCCATCAGGTTAGGAACCACTTGTGAATCATCCTCGGTCTCCCGAACAATTTTTACCGCCTTATCAATGTCTAACAGAATCAGTTTGAGTCCTTCAAGAAGATGGAGCTTCTCGCTTTTTTTGGCAATATCAAAGGCGACACTGCGCAGAACACAGCTGCGGCGGAATCGCAGCCATTCGCACAGAATATCATTAACGCCCAATACTAAGGGAGAACCCTCAACCAAAATGTTAAAATTACAGCCAAAGCTATCCTGCAAAGAGGTCATACGATAAAGCTTTGCCATCAGTTTATCAGGATCGGTGCCACGCTTTAGATCGATGGTCAGCTTCAGACCTTTTTTGTCGGTTTCATCGCGGATGTCAGAGATTTCTTTGATCTTAGAGGCTTTTACCAGGTCTACAATTTTGTCTACAATTGCCTCTACGGTGGTGGTGTAAGGGATTTCGGTAATGTCGATTCAGTTTTGTTTTTTGTCGTAGGTGTACTTGGCACGCATTTTAAAACTGCCGCGGCCGGTTTTATAGATTTCCCGCATCTCGTCAGGATTATAAACAATGGCTCCCCCAAAGGGAAAGTCCGGTGCCGGCATCACCTCTAACAAATCTGCTTCGGGGTCCTTCATCACCAGCATGGTTGCCTCACAGAGCTCCTTTAGGTTAAAGCTGCAGATATTGGATGCCATACCGACTGCAATGCCTTGGTTGGGATTTGCCAGCACATTCGGAAAGGTGGTGGGTAAAAGCACCGGTTCTTTCATGGTTCCGTCATAGTTGTCCACAAAGTCAATGGTGTTTTTGTCCATATCCCGAAAAATCTCACTGCAGATGCCGGCAAGCTTGACCTCGGTGTAACGGGAAGCGGCATACGCCATATCTCTGGAGTACTGTCGGCCAAAATTTCCCTTAGAATCCACAAGTGGCAGAAGCAGAGAACCGTTGCCCTCGGTCAAACGAACCATGGTTTCGTAAATCGCCTGATCGCCGTGGGGGTTTAAACGCATGGTTTGACCCACTACATTGGCAGATTTGGTGCGGTTGCCGGTCAAAAGCCCCATTTTGTACATGGTATAGAGTAGCTTCCGGTGGGAGGGTTTGAACCCATCAATCTCCGGAATCGCACGGGAGATAATGACACTCATGGCATAGGGCATATAGTTCTGCTCTAGGGTATCGGTAATTTGTTGTTCTTCTATGAATGTTTTTTTCATGGGTTTGCTCCTTACATCACATCGGTCAGGTCAATGAACTGATGACCCACATTGGCAATGTGCTCTTTTCTCCCCGAAAGGTTGTCGCCGAGCAGCAGGTCAAACATTGCCTGCGTTTTTTCCATATCGTCAGGAACAACCTTAATCAGTCGGCGGGTTTCCGGATTCATGGTGGTCTCCCACATCATTTCCGGTTGGTTTTCGCCAAGTCCCTTGCTTCGCTGGATGCTATATTTTTTACCCTCCAGCTTTTTCAAGATCTCTGCTTTTTCCGTTTCGTTATAGGCAAAGTAGGATTTATCCTTGTGAACAATCTCGTAAAGGGGAGATTCTGCAATATAGACAAAGCCCTTGTCTATCAAGGTGGGTGCCAAACGGTAAATCATTGTAAGAATCAGGGTGCGTATCTGGTAACCGTCGACATCGGCATCGGTACATATGATAATCTTGCTCCAACGCAGATTGTTTAAATCAAAGGAGTTAAGGTCCTTGTTATGTTTGGTTGAGATTTCTACTCCGCAACCTAAGACCTTCAAAAGGTCAATGATAACATCGCTGGCAAAAATTTTGTTATATTCAGCCTTTAAACAGTTAAGAATGTTACCGCGAATCGGGATAATTGCCTGGAATTCACTGTCCCGTCCCAGTTTACATGCGCCAAGTGCAGAATCCCCCTCTACGATGTAAACCTCCCGCTTGCTGACATCCTTGCTGCGGCAGTCGACAAATTTTTTAACACGGTTTGCCACATCCAGATTGC
>JAZOWR010000219.1:0-2737 GCA_045659345.1 Ructibacterium sp. | reverse complement strand
TAACTACGAGGATGCTATCCTGATTAACGAAAAACTGGTTAAAGAGGATATCTTTACCTCAATTCATATTGAAGAGTATGAAGTAGAGGCAAGAGATACTAAACTTGGCCCGGAAGAGATAACCAGAGATATCCCCAATGTTGGTGAAGATGCTCTGCGCGACCTGGACGAGCGTGGTATCATCCGTGTAGGTGCTGAGGTCGGAAGCTGTGACATTCTGGTTGGTAAGGTTACTCCCAAGGGAGAAACTGAACTGACAGCAGAAGAACGCTTGCTTCGTGCTATCTTTGGCGAAAAGGCAAGAGAGGTTCGTGATACATCCTTGCGCGTTCCTCATGGTGAATACGGTATCATCGTAGATGTTAAGGTGTTTACCCGTGCCAACGGCGATGAATTGCCGCCGGGTGTGAACCAGGTAGTTCGCTGTTATATTGCCCAAAAGAGAAAAATTTCTGTGGGTGATAAGATGGCGGGTCGTCACGGTAACAAGGGTGTTATTTCCCGGATTCTTCCGGAAGAGGATATGCCTTTCCTGCCGGATGGAACTCCGCTTCAGATTGTACTGAATCCTCTGGGCGTACCTTCCCGTATGAACATTGGACAGGTGCTTGAGGTTCACCTTGGATATGCTGCAAAGGCGCTGGGCTGGAAAATTGCAACTCCGGTCTTTGACGGTGCAAAAGAGGAAGACATTATGGATGCACTGGAACAGGCAGGATATGATCGTACCGGTAAGACGGTTCTTTATGATGGCCGTACCGGTGAACCCTTTGATAATCCTGTTACCGTAGGTTACATGCATTACCTGAAGCTTGCCCATCTGGTTGATGACAAGATTCATGCGCGTTCCACCGGTCCTTATTCGCTGGTTACGCAGCAGCCTTTGGGCGGTAAGGCTCAATTTGGCGGTCAGCGTTTCGGTGAGATGGAGGTTTGGGCATTAGAGGCATACGGTGCAGCTTATACACTGCAAGAAATTCTGACCGTAAAATCTGATGATATTGTAGGTCGTGTTAAGACCTATGAATCCATTGTAAAAGGTGACAATGTACCAGAACCTGGTGTTCCGGAGTCCTTTAAGGTCTTGGTAAAAGAACTGCAGAGTTTGGCTTTGGATATCAAGGTTTTGGACAAAGACGATAACGAAATCGTGCTTCGCGAATCTGTGGATGACGAGCCGGAGGATTTGCCGGTTAACATTGCAGGCATGGAGGACGAGGAATTTGCGGAAACAGACAAAGACGGTTTTGACGATGAGGATGATATTTTGGATGAAGTATCGGATATTCTCAGTGATGAGGATGACGATTTTGCAGAACTCCTCGGCGAAAAAGATGACGGCTTTGATGGTGACTATCTGGATTCCGACGATGTTGAGTCCCTTGACCTGATGGCAGAAGAAGAAGATTTTGATGATGACGACATGATATTCTAAGATTAGAGTATTCCTGCCCCCTGTGAAACTCACCGCAGGCGGTAGCAGAAATTTGTGAGTTGGAAAGGCTTGGTCGTTATGAGTGAATATCAAAATTTTGAAGCGATTCAAATCGGACTTGCTTCACCTGAGAAAATCAGAGAATGGTCCAGAGGCGAGGTAAAAAAGCCTGAGACTATTAACTATAGAACCTTAAAGCCGGAAAAAGACGGTCTGTTCTGCGAGCGTATTTTTGGTCCGCAAAAAGACTGGGAATGTCACTGGGGAAAGTATAAGAGAGTTCGTTACAAGGGCGTTGTCTGTGATCGATGCGGTGTTGAGGTTACCCGTTCCAAGGTTCGTCGTGAGAGAATGGGGCACATTGAACTTGCAGTTCCGGTATCTCATATCTGGTATTTTAAGGGAATCCCTAGCCGTATGGGACTGATTCTGGATATGTCCCCGCGAGCGCTGGAAAAGGTTCTTTACTTTGCGGCTTATGTGGTTATTGATCCCGGTCGCACCAGTTTGATGAAGAACCAAATCCTCTCCGAAAAGGAATATCGGGAAAACTATGAAAAATACGGAGATATGTTCCGTGCTGGCATGGGTGCAGAGGCCATTTTGGAAATGCTCCGTGATATTGATTTGGAAAGCCTGTATCAAGAGCTGAAAGCCGATCTTGAGGGAGCAAAGGGTCAGAAGAAGATTCGTGCTGTCCGTCGGTTAGAGGTTGTTGAGGCATTCCGTAAATCCGGCAATAAGCCGGAATGGATGATTATGACTGTCATTCCCGTGATTCCGCCGGAAATCCGTCCCATGGTACAGCTGGACGGCGGTCGTTTTGCGACCTCTGACCTGAATGATTTGTACCGTCGGGTTATTAATCGTAATAACAGACTTAAGAGACTGTTGGATTTGGGCGCTCCCGAGATTATTGTAAGAAATGAAAAAAGAATGCTTCAGGAAGCAGTTGATGCCCTGATTGATAATGGACGCCGCGGCCGTCCTGTTACCGGCCCCGGTAACAGACCGCTCAAGTCGCTGTCCGATATGCACAAGGGTAAACAAGGTCGCTTCCGTCAGAATCTTCTGGGTAAGCGTGTTGACTACTCCGGCCGTTCGGTTATCGTAGTTGGTCCTGAACTGAAGATTTATCAGTGTGGTCTTCCCAAGAAGATGGCACTGGAGCTCTTTAAGCCCTTTGTTATGAAAAAACTGGTGGCAGATGGTCTGGCGCACAACATCAAATCCGCAAAGCGGATGGTAGAGCGTGTGCGTCCGGAGGTTTGGGATGTGTTGGAGGATGTTATTTCTGAACAC
>JAZOWR010000218.1:0-2841 GCA_045659345.1 Ructibacterium sp. | reverse complement strand
ACATTAAATCAAAGCAGGATCAGATATCGGTTCTGAAATACTTCAAGCAGTACAAATGCGTTCTGGGGGAATCCCGAAGCGCCAATAACATCGACAACTTCAACTTAAAGGGTTTCCTGTTCACAGAGCCCATGAACCTCGATGACTTAAAGCTCTGCATCCAGCAGATCCATGAGGATCTTGCCCAGTGCTGCGATGTCGATACCGGAGTTTCCCGAGTCCCCACGCACAGCGCTCCCATTAACAAGATAAAAATCCTCATGAACACCGGAGGAAAACTGTTCAAATTCGTTTACCGTCCGGATTACAAAAGCCATGAACTTTCCGAAATCCTGAAAAACAACTTCAAAGTTCCGGATACCCTGAACATCGGCACCGCCGAAACTATAGACCAGATTTGCCTTAAAGCGTTTGAATCTATGGGCTTTCAGGCCATTAAGACTAACGGAAACTGCATTGTGTTCAAGCATCCCAGCGAGGTCAAATCCCCCGGAGGATACTTCTGGTTCCGGGATTCCCCTTATGTCATGCGGCATTATAACGAAGCCAAGAACGTCAACATCTTTAATCAGATGATGAAGTACCCCGAAATAAAGGCTCTGGTGCAGAAGCAGATAGACTACAATGACAAGCTGATTAACTTTGACATCAACACTTCCGTCATTAAGGTAAATGAAAGGTATTTAACCGTTTCCGACGAAATCAGAGCCGCCATAAACACGTTTCTGATGCAGCATGACGGGCTTTTCGCCATCAGAAGCCCTATGGGCACCGCTAAGTCCGTTATCATCGGAAATATCATTCAGCAGGCTCTGGAACAGGACTTCAGGATTCTGATCTGCGCCAACAGAATTTCGGTGGCTGAGGATTACTGCTTAAAGTACAATATCAAAATATATAACAAAGACAAATATAAAATGAACGACAGTTTTATTGTGCAGTATGACTCACTATGGAAATATAGCATAAAAAACTTCGATCTTGTTATTCTTGATGAATTTATATCTTTATTGCTGCATTCAAGAAGCAATCTTAATAATACCTGTCAGAATCTTGCTAAATTTTTTGCCTGCTTTAATAAAAAACTTGTAATATCAGATGCCTTGTTAACAGGATATGAAAACTTTTTGCTTCAAAATAAAAAAGACAATTTATGGCTTATAGACAATCAATACCGGGATGATGTTAAACTGATAGAATACACCGATTATAACTACTTTGTTCAGGCTGTTTTAAAAACCTGCAAAAAGCATAAGGCCACTATATCCTGTACATCCCTGAATGTCCTGTACGGCTTCAAGCTTATCCTCCAAAAGTATAAAGTCCGGGCGGTGGCTCTGACAGCGGAAACTCCTGACGTTACCAAGCATCTGATATACGAGTGCTTTAAAAACCCTGAAAGCGATAAGTTCGATGTCTTGCTGTACAGTCCCACCCTGACCGTAGGAGTGTCAAATCTGATGAATATAGACTATCACTTCCACTATGATTCATCAAGTTCCTGCGACGTCATATCCAGTATGCAGATGATTAAGAGAACCCGAAAAGCAAAGGAAATTCACTTCTATATCAAAAACCGGGTGAACTGCCTGAAAACCACCTACAAGGAAATCAGAGATGACTATATAGCGAATCTGGGCAATACCGCAGAGCATAATTATCTCTTTGAAATGAACGATTACGGGGAACCCAGATTATCAAAAATAGGCAAGAAAGCCATTCAGATAGATTTGCTGCATAACATTCTGGAAGTCAATCACAGAAATGCCTTTCTGTTTTTGATACAGTACCAGTTCCGGAATCCTCCGGTCATCACAGAAAAAACCTTCGGGGCCAATGTTCTTTTGCCTTATATAAACGAATACAAAAATTCAGAAAAACAGTTAAGAAAGATGTGCCTTGACGACTACTTTATGGTTTCCGACATCAGCGGCATGGACAATCTGAACACCGACAAAGCGGGATTGTTCGAGGATCTTGAAGAACTGGAGCTCAGGCTTAAATGCTCTCCGGAGGTCAAGAAAGAAATCCTGACCTTGCAGCTTAACGACTCCAAGTTTATTGAAAAATGCTACAAGTACAGCATCGTGAAAAAGTTCATGGACAAAGAGCTTTCCGAAACCGATATAAGATATATTATAGGGGCGAGAATAAACGACATCGAGGAAACCCGGTTCTGGAATGCTGTCTTAGGTCTTAAAAGACCTCTGGCTGAGTCCTATCTGCCTTTTGAACTCAAAAACGGCAAATTAAAGGATATTATTCTGAAATGCGGGTACAGGCTGGAATGCGTCAAAGGCATTAACCGGTATGTTCTCGGTTCTGAAATCGCAAAATACAGAGAATTTGTGAGGATTGTTTAATGATCAAAATTTTAAGCCTGTTTTCTGGCATCGGAGCTTTTGAAAAGGCTCTGACCAATCTCGGTCTTCCGCATGAAGTGGTGAACTACTGCGAGATAGATCCCCATGCCTCAAAGGCATATTCCGTGATTCACGGAGTCAGCGAAGATAAAAACCTCAGAGACGTAACCGCCGTGGACACATCGAAACTGCCGGACGATCTGGATCTCGTGACCTACGGATTTCCCTGCGTTCCCGCCGGATACATGGTCAGAACGTTTCTGGGATACAAGCCCATAGAGGAAATCAGGCTTCATGACACCGTTCTTACTCATACTAACTCTTATCATGAAGTCGTGAAGACCATGAGCAGGGTTTCAGATCATATCAACCATATCAAGGCTGTGGGAACGTGGGATTTGCAGGTTACGGACGAACATCCCCTGTATGTTCTCCGGAACGGCAGATTCAAATGGGTGAAAGCAAAGGATCTTTCCAT
>JAZOWR010000217.1:0-15866 GCA_045659345.1 Ructibacterium sp. | reverse complement strand
GATTCCTTTGTGAGAGGCACGAAGGTTGTAATCAGTTTCAATGTTACATCTGGCAAAGTAGGACTTCTTAAGAGAATCAGTGCAGTTGGCTACGATGTTAACAGCGGTACGTTCTAAGAAGGGAGAGATTTTATGAATCCTGAAGGAACTGTATATAACGCAATGGGCAGAATCAATCGTCTATCTGTCCTTTGCATTACAGCCTATGATATTGCTGTGAAACACGGCTTTAATGGTACTGAGGAAGAATGGCTTGAGTCGTTAAAGGCTCCTTCTGTAACTGACGAACAGGTTGCTAATGCTATTGCTGATTACCTGGCAGAACATCCTATCACCAGTGGATCTACCGCAACCATTAGCGTGGTTGAACTGATTGCTGATAAGTGGGTAGGCAGCGGAAACCTCTATTCTCAGGTAGTTTCCATCGAAGGTGTTACCGAAAACAGCCAGGTTGACTTGACTCCCAGTGTAGAACAGCTTGTGGTTTTCTACGAGAAGGATCTGACTTTCGTAACCGAGAATGTCGATGGTGTCGTAACCGTATATGCTATCGGTCAGAAACCGACCAACGATTACACGATTCAAGTTACCATTACGGAGGTTGACGTATGAAGCGAAAAATTATCGGTGTTACTGTCGGCACTTCGATCAGCCCGGAAGCACTGAAGAAGAAAATGAATATTGATTCAAGTTCTGGCGGAAATGCTGTCCTATACACGGAACAGAATCTTACCGACGAACAGAAAGCACAGGCAAGGGGGAATATCGGTGCTGCAACTGTGGCAGAAGTTCTGGAACAGATTCCTAGTTCTGATAGGGAAGCAATCGGTGAACTTATTGAGACTATCACAATTGAGGAAGACAGCGTTACAGGCATTACCCGTATATTTGACCACCAATATACTAGACTCATAATTAGAACAACAATGAAAAAAGCAAGTGCAAGCCAAAGTTTAAGACTTATTGTGAATGGAAGTGAATATGTCGGAGGGATTTCAAATGGTATTTCAGCAAGTTGGGATTCGTGTTCTCTTTATCTCCTTATCGTAGATAAAGCGTTAGGAAAAATCTATTCTTTTATGTCTCAGCATACTAACTCGTTTGGTAATTCAGCAAAACCCGATTGGACGGTCAAAGATTTTCCCACATATGCTAATATTGCGTCTATGAACTTATACGTTACTGCTGGCGAATTGCTAAAGGGTAGCACTATTGAAATTTACGGGGTGAGAGCAAATGCCTAAAATTGATATTGATGGAATTGTCCGTGAAATGACAGCAGAAGAATTGGCAGCAGCGGAAAATGCCAATCGTATTGCTAAAATTGAAGAATCCAGCAGACCTCTGACCGCTGAAGAAGTTTCCACCATGCTCATCACCGCACAGATCAACACACTGACCGTGGACGACAACACCGCCATTCGGATGAAGTCTTTTTATCCCACCTTTGAGTCTGTAGTGGGGCAGAAGGTAAAAAAGGGCTTTAAGTTCACCTATGCGGACAAGCTTTGGAGTGTGGAGCAGCCAGAACTGACCATTCAGTCACACTACCCTCCCGGTGAGCGCATGGAAAGCCTATATTCCGAGGTATGCGAAACCCACAGCGGTACGATTGACGATCCTATTCCTTACAACGGCAATATGGCACTGGTGAGCGGATTGTATTACCACCAGAACGGTGTAATCTATCTGTGCAACCGTGATACCGTCAATCCGGTGTATAATGCACTGTCTGATTTGGTCGGTCTGTATGTGGAGGAAGTATGAAACTGATTTTATGTGGTCTACTGTTCCTGTTCTTCTGGGCGTTAGTCCACGGTGGAACACGGTACAATGATAAATACGACTGAGAAGCACTGCCCTTCGGGGTGGTGCTTTTTCTTAGAAAGGAGTGACATATATGAACTATACACTTCGAGGAAAAATTGCAAAGGCACATCCTTATCAGCTTGACAAGACTCTGACTGTAGAGGGTGCTGGTGCTGAAGCTGAAGCTACTGGCAAAGCTATCAATGCGGTAAAGAAGATTGCTGAGGATCATATTGCCGATAAAGAAAATCCGCATAAGGTTACCAAGGCACAGGTTGGTTTGGGCAATGTAGACAACACTGCTGATACTGAAAAGCCTGTTTCCAAGTTACAAGAGTTGGCTATTGCAGATGCAAAGAAGGCTGGCACGGATGCTCAGACTGCAGCCTACAATGCCAAGACTGCAGCTGATAACGCTCAGACCGCTGCTGATAATGCCCAGACTGCTGCCGACAATGCTCAGACCGCAGCCGACAATGCTCAGGCCTCTGCTGATAATGCGCTCACTGAGAGCAAGAACTACTCTGACGGTAAGCATGCTGAGTTTACCGTTACTCTTACTGCCGGTGGCTGGGCTTTCTGGGATGGTCAAAACTTGCCTTGGCTTCAGACGGTTGATATTGAGGGTATTTTGGAAACCGACAAACCTCATTGGGGCGTTATTTATTCTCAGGATGAGAAGCTGTTTGCTGAAAAGGAAGCATTTGCCGTGGTTGACTTTATGATGACTGAAAATGGCAAAGCTCACTTTACGTGCTTTGAAGAAAAACCCAGTTGTGACCTGAACATTCAGATTGAGGTGAATCGCTGATGGGAATTGGATTTAAGCATGGAGGCGGTTACAATCCGCTGAATTTTAAGGTGGTAGGCGGTACTACACGGCCTAGCAATCCGATAGGGAATATCCTCTGGGCTAACACCAGTGTCAGCATTTCTACATGGGTAATCCATGATTTGAGTTCTTTCCCAACAGAAGGGATTCAAGAGGGAGCCATTGCAATTCGTGCATATTTTGGTGATTCAGACAGATTAATTAATGCACTTAAGAAGAATTTTATGTTATTCACGCTCACTTATGTCGAGCAGTTCGTTTCTGGCTCCTGGGTAAAAGTCAATGCAGAAATCTACTTAAACGGTAACTGGGTCGAAGTAAATCCTAACCGTTATCTATACTATATGGGTAACGAATATACGGTTTTAACTGGTGGATGGGTTTCTGCAGCAAAACTACCTAAAAGTGATGCTAATTCAGATGCCTTAACTCCGGTTGTAGAGCGTGGAGACACATCTATTCGGGCAAGCATTACATCTAACAAAAAATGCGGAATTTTTTATGTACAAAATCCAATTGATATTACCGGATATTCCACTCTCGTTTTAGAGGGAACATTTCATAATTCTAGTTCATTTGGTGATAATGTTTCTTTGCATCTTTGGAGCAGTTTAGGGACTTATTACGATAGCAACATAGTTGCGTCAGCCCGAGTTCCAAGTGGAACTTGCACGGTACTTAGACTTGATGTCAGTTCTTTGGCAGATGCGAGTTATTATATTGGCTTTAGCATAAACACCTACGGTGGCAGCTCGTCTTACGTAGAGGTTACAAAGGCTTATTTAGAAAAGTGAGGTGGTATGAATGAAGGTTTATATCGATTCTGAATTTAAGTGTCATACCACAAATACTGGTGGAACTTTCCGAGAAGTGGAATCCGATATCTTTGACGGTAAATGCGCTAGCTTCATTGAAGGTTACCGACTCATTCCTGCCGGGGAAAGCTGGGAGAGAGAAGACGGTGTTGTTTTCCAGGGCGAAATGATTGCACCTTGGAAGAACTACAATGAACTGGATTTGGTTCAGCGTGAATATGAACGACAGATGCTTGCAGAATATGAGGCTTTAATCAACGAACTTTATTCGGAGGTGACTGCTGAATGAACATGAAAGAAAAAATCAATATCATTAGACAGTCTTTTGCCGAAAAGAAAGAGAAGGCTACGGATCTGGATATTATCGTTTCTCGGATTATGACTCTTCCTTATGGTCAGCTAAAGAAAGTCCTTACGGATGAAGTGATGGCTGTCCTTGAAAAGTACGGATATACAGAGGGGTGATTAAATGACTCTTACTGAAATGAAAAAGAAAGTCCTGGGTCTGATTGAAGAACTAAATCCCCTATCTGAGTACCTTACGGATGATCCGGATATCCAGGCGAAAATCAACGAAGTAACCAATCAGGTTATGTTTGAACTGGCTCGATTCAAGAAGATCCCAAAGTATGTTGAAATTGACGTTAAAGAGGGTGATATTCTTGAGTTTGAGGATATCGAGAAGGCTGGCGGTTATGAAGTTTACCAGATTGATATTATCTGCGGTGTTCGCTTTGTTCCCAAGGCAAGCGGTACTGTTATGAAGATGCTGGAAACTGGCACTGCTGAAATCTCCTTTTTTGCTTATCCTGAGAGAATCACGGAAAAGACGAAGGACAAAGGTTATGAGTTTGAACTTAGCCAGGATGTGCTAGAGGTAATGCCCTATGGTATTGCAGGTGACTTGCTGAAGAGTGACGTTTCTACTGAGTACGGTGCAATCTATTCTAACCGATACCAGGAAATGCTGACCCGGCTTGACCATAGATACCAGATGCCGACTATGTACATTGATGGAGGCATTGAAGTATGAGTGATATCACTACTGTTTCCAGAGTATACAGCGGTTTCCGTGGTGTAGATTTTCGTGGAGATGAAATCTACCTTAACAGAAGTCCTGACAGTCTGAATGTCTGGAAGGACTACAAAGAAATTGACAGTATCAGAACCAGACCGGGAATGGAGTTGAAGGTTTCCTTCGATGATCCAATCTACGGTCTGTTTTTTTATAACGGAGTACAGTTAGTCCATAGCGGTACGAAACTGTATAAAGTCGTAAATGGTTCCAAGACTGTTCTCTTCTCCGGTGCGAAAGCTGCGGTAAGTGACAGTTTCATCTATGAGAACATCTGGTACTTCAAAGACGGTAAAAACTATCTGCGGTATGACGGTGCGACGATCTCTGAGGTTGTGGGCTATGTGCCGACTACATCTATTGCTCGCAAACCTGCTGGCGGTGGCACGATCTACGAAGATGTGAACATGCTGTCTTCCCGGAGAATCAATACCTTCCTGGCAGACGGTGAAAGCAAGGATTTCGTTCTGGATGCTCAGAATATCGACACTGCATTCAAGCCTGTGGTTAAGGTCGATGATAAGGCTGTGACTGCGTTTAGCGTGGACTATAAGAACGGCAAGATTACCTTTACGACTGCACCTGCTGCTCCTAAAACTGACGGACGAGATAACGTTTCTATTGAGTTCCAGAAGACTGTCTCCGGTCACAAGGAACGGATTCTGAACTGTACTCTGCTGCAGGTGTTTGATAACAGAGTCTTCTTCAGTGGCAATAAGGACTATCCCAATACTGTGTGGCATTGCAGTCTGAATGATCCTTCCTATTGCAGTGACTTGGATTACTACAACGAGGGATTAGATACTGCTGCGGTTAAAGGTCTGGTAGCTGGCAATAACGCTTTGTGGGTGTTCCGTGAGCCTTCACAAGCCAATACAACGGTCTTTTACCATACCCCTACAATTGATGCGGACTATGGCAAAATCTATCCTTCTCAGCATTCCAGTGTCACCACGGGCTGTGTAGGCAAGGCTATTAATTTCAATGACGATATTATCTTCTTCTCTGAGCGAGGTATGGAAGGTATCTCCGGTGATGTGACTACGGAACAGGTGGTAGCACACAGAAGTTCTCTGGTTGACCGGAAGATGATCACCGAGAAGGACTACAAGAACATGGTTCTGGCTGAGTGGGAAGGTTATCTCATGGTCTTCATTGGCGATAAGGTGTACCTGGCTGATTCCCGGTCTGGATTTACGAATCTGGATCATACCGAGTATGAGTGGTTCTATTGGAGTCTTGAAAAGAAGGTTACCTGCGCTAGAGTCGAAGGTGGTGTTCTGTACTTAGGAACTGAGGATGGTGTCTATACCCTTACCGACAACGAAAAGGACGTTGAAAGCTACTGGGTGACTCCTAAAGATAAGTTCAAGTATCCGAATATGCTGAAAACCACAAACAAGCGTGGCAGTGTTGTTGAGGCTTGTGGTGACTTCTCTGTCTATGCAAAAACAGAAAAGGCCGACTTTGGTTTGATTGGTGAGTATCAGGGCGTAACGGATTACAATCCCTGCCGAATCAAAATGAAGAAGTTCAAGGATCTGCAGCTTAAATTCCACTCTAAATCCAGATTTAGTCTGGAATCTGTCACCATTGAAGCGTTCGTTGGTGGATATATCAAAAGGTAAGGGGTGATATAACATGTCTTACGAAATCAATTATGAAGATCAGAAATTCAAGGACGTAGAGACTGACAAGAAAAACGCTATCTCTGAACTTGATAAAACCTATAGCGGTATGATTGACCAGTCTGATGCTTATTACAAGTCTCAGATCGATGCCTCTAAGGAATGGGAGAAGAAGCAGACCGAGCTTCAGAATCAGCAGACCGACTTTGCGATTCAGGAGATTGAACAGCAGAAAGACCAGACCAAGAAGGACTACACCAAGGAACAGTCCGGTGCTTACGTCGATTGGCAGAAGCAGAGCAATGAGTTTGGTGCGGAAGCTGAACAGAGGGCAGCACAGGGTTTGGAGAATACTGGCTTCAGTGAAAGCTCCAAGGTCAGTATGTTTAACACCTACCAGAACCGTGTTGCTACTGCGAGAGAGTCCTATAACCGGGCAATTTTGAATTTCAACAACTCTATTACCGAAGCGAGATTGCAGAACAACTCTGCTCTGGCAGAGATCGCATACAAGGCACTTCAGCAGCAGCTTGAATTGTCTCTTCAGGGCTTCCAGTATAAGAATCAGCTTCTTCTGGAACAGGCAAATAAGAAGACTGAACTTGATCAGATTTATCACGAACGTTGGCAGGATGTTCTGGATCAGATGAACACTGAAAACGCACTTGCTGAAGAAATGCGCCAGTTCAACGAGAGTATGGCATTTGAGCGTGAACAGTTTGAATGGCAGAAGGCACGAGCCTCCGGTGGCGGAGGTGGCGGTGGAGGCGGTAGTTCTAGACGCAGCAGCGGTGGAAGTAGTTCTTCTGGTAGCTCGGCTTCTATCAAAAAATCCTCTGGCTCTAGCAGCGGTGATTTGCCTAGCGATACTGCAAAGAGCATTTTGTCACTGGGACAAGGCCCGATTAGCGCAACGAATCTTGCAAAACAGGTCAGTTCTGGCAAGGTTACGACTAGCACCAGCACGAAAACTGGTAATACCATTTTCTCTTATTCTGGGCTACTTAAAAAGAAATAATCCCAATCTACCTTTTGTGGAGGTGATGTGCTAAATGGGATTTATGGATGAATACAACAAAGCGTTACAGGGGAATAAACAGAAAAGCGGTTCTGGTGGTTCAAACAATTCCGGTGGCTCTAGTTACATGGAAGAATATAACAAAGCTTTCGGAATGACCACAAGAAACGACACTAAAACCACTTCTCGCACGAGAGATATTGCACCTCTTTCTGACAGACTTGCTTCTAGAATGACTGTTGGTAAGAAAAAGAAGGAAGAAGAGAAAAAGAAACGCAAGTGGTTCGAAAAGGGTCTGTTTGAAGATGGATATGACGTTGGCGATGTCACTAAGACTATCCTCGGCACTGCTGGCGATGTGGCAATTGGTGCGGTCAAAGGCTTTACAAGTGGCATAGAGGGTATTACTGACCTCGGTATGTATGGCGTTGCCGGTATACTTGATGCAGCCGGAAAGGACGATTCCGCTGATAGTCTGCGAGAATCAACATCAAGAAGTCGAACGGATCAGCTTTGGGGTGGATTGGAAGCGACTGCTGACAAATACTCTGTCCTTGGCGATAAGGCAGATGCAGTTATTGATCCTATCACCCAGGCTTTAGGTTATATCGGCTTGATGTATGCTACGGCTGGCATTGGTGCTGCTGCTGGCGTTTCTGGTGCAGGTGCTACAGCACTATCAACTGGCGCTATGTTTGCTTCTTCTGCTGGCGGCAGCATGGGTGAAGCCTATCAGGGCGGTGCAACGGACGAGGAAGCGTTTAAGCATGGTGTAATGAAAGGTGCTGTTGATGCTGGATCTGAGCTTATCTTCGGTGGTTTAGGTAAAACTGCAAAGGCGCTTGGTTTGAGCAGAGGTCTTTCTTCTCTCGATGACATTTTTGCAAAAAAGCTGAGTGAAAAGATCAGCAACCATTTCTGGAAGAACGCTGTCGAGTATGGTGTTAAGGCATCTGCTGAAGGTATGGAAGAAGTTCTTGCTGGCTTAGGCTCTGCTGTTTCTAAGAAGCTAACCTATATGTCCGATGAAGAGTTGAGTAAACTGATAAAGGACGAAAATCTTCTGGAACAGTTTGCAGTTGGTACGGCAGCCTCCGCAATAATGCAGAGCGGTTATGTGCCGGGAACCACAGAAGGAAGTCTCAAAGAAGCCAATGCTACAGGTCGTGACTTTATTTCTGGGCTTTCTCAGAATGAGCAGAAGGTAATTGATAAGGTTTACAGTGACCGGGTAGCAGAGGCAGAAAAGAGCGGCAAGGTAAGCCAGGGAGAAAAGAACAAAATTTACGATAAGGTTGTCAGCGATATGGACAAGGGCTACTTGTCCATTGACACCATCGAAGAAGTTCTTGGTGGAGACTCCTATAAGAACTACAAGAAAACCATCGATGCAGAAGATGCCCAGATTGCGGATTTGGAGAAGCAAATCAAAGAACTGGAAGGCGCACCCAACACAGTTGGCAACGCTAAGAAGTACGATGCGCTTCAGGCCAAGCTGGATGTGATGAATAAGCGCAACAAGAGCAACGATCTGAAGTCTCGTCTTGAAAAGGAAGTTTACGAATTTACCAAGGGCGATAGATTGGCAGAAAGCTACAATGAACGAGCCAGAACCGGGCAGAAGTTTGAAGCGGATGTAACCCAGTACGATGCCAAGCAGCAGGCAGTCATCAAGAAAGCTATAGACAGCGGAATACTGAACAACACAAACAGAACGCATGAGTTTGTAGATATCATTTCCAAGATATCCGCAGACAAGGGCGTTCTTTTTGATTTCACCAACAATGCGAAGCTGAAAGAATCCGGTTTTGCCATTGATGGAAAACAGGTAAACGGCTTTGTTACCAAAGACGGTATTTCCCTGAACATCGATTCTCCCAAGGCATGGCAGACCACTGTTGGACACGAAGTAACCCATGTTCTGGAAGGTACGGAGCTTTACACAGAACTTCAGAATACTTTGTTTGAATATGCAAAGACCAAGGGCGAGTATGACAGCCGATATCAGACCTTAACGGAGATTTACAAGGATGTCCAGGATACCGATATCAATGCAGAGATTACCGCTGATCTTGTGGGCGAATACCTGTTCACAGACGAGAATTTTATCAACAATCTTTCTACCAAGAACAGAAACGTATTCCAGAAGATTTACGATGAAATCAAGTATCTTTACAAGGTTGCCACAGGCAGCAAGGAAGCCAGGGAACTGGAACAAGTCAAGAGGGCGTTTGAGAAGGCTTACCGGGAAGGTGGCAAGGCTCAGAATGTGGCAGAGCCAAAGAATACTGGTGGCATAACCAATCCTACGCTGCTGAATGCTATTGACCAGATAACCAACATTGGCAGGGTAACTAACAGCATGGCGGAAACGATTCTGCGTGATCCGGAAGCTGTTGGTCAAATCGTGAAGCAGACAAATGCAGAAATCACAGGCACAAGAGCAGCACAGCGCAATATCGTTAAAGAGGCCATGTATCAGATTGCTGGCATCAAGGACGCTACTGACGAAATTGCACCTACTGTTCAAAATGCAAAATCTCAGGCAGTACAGCAGACACAGAACAACGATGCTATTCTGGAGACTCAATACCAATACCAGGAGCGGAGAAACAACGTTCAGCGAAAGAATTCCGTTTATGCCGAACTTCAGTCCGCAAGATCGGAGCAGAAAAATCTGCAAAGACAAATCGAAAGGATGGAAGCAAAAATCAGAGAGAGTGGCAAGGGATCTCCTGCAAGACTGAACCAACTCAAGACTCAGCTTGAACAGCAGACCAACCTCGTCAACCAGTTGCAGAGTCAGTACGATTACTTTGTCGAAGACTATGACAGAACGCTTGAGGGGGCTGTTCAGACTCAGCAAGATTTATTTGAACAGGCAAAGCAGGAGGTTCTTGATGCCATCGATGCCTATAACGCAGGAGAAATCACAAAGGCACAGTTGGACGAAGCAAATCAGAAATACGACAATGCAGGCCGGGAAGTTTTCAGACTAAAGCACATGACACAGGAGGAGTATTCGAAAGAACTGGCTTCTGTGGGTATGGTTGCAGACAGGCAGAACATGCCCAATGCAAAGTCTACTCCTGCGGTTGCAACGAAGTATTCCTTATCTGATTCTGATGGAAGTGCAGAAGACATTGACATCTCCAATGCGTATGACCTGTCCTATGAGTCCACTGGATATGAGAGAGTGCCTGACAACCTGATGGGATTTGTGGGCGAAGGAAAAACAAACAAGGGCTTCGAAAACGAAAACTATCCGTACACGCTCAAGCTTTGGGTTAGTGTTGACGGTGGTTACGGGTTCTTCAAGGATGAAATTAAAGGCATGAACCGCAAACATGCTCTTGAGAGAGCCAGACGCAACTGGAATGACGATGGTGGTGGCTCTGTCATTCTGAAAGACCGTACCACAGATATGCACAACGGTGGTGCAAAGTATTCCCTGTCCGATTCCAACGGCAGGCACATGAGTCCTGCAACGGCTAAACGCTTCGGTAATTCTAAGGTCGTTGACGAAAACGGAAGTCTGAAGGTTGTCTACCACGGCACTGCTTCTGGTGAGTTTACTGTTTTTGATAAAGCAAAGGGCAGCGTTGAAGGTGACTTTGGCAGTGGTTTCTACTTCACTGACAACGAATCTGATGTATCTGAACACTATGAAGGCGGAGGCCCGGACTTTGAAAACAAGGTCGCAAGGCTGGCGGAACAAATAGAAGCTGACGAAGATATCGACTATGATGAAGCGGAAGAAAGAGCAAGGGCAGAACTGTACAAAGGAAGCCATAAGTTTGAAGTCTATCTGAATATCGAGAATCCTGCTGTCGTTGGCAAAACATACTTGTTTGATAGTGAGTTTGTAGACAGATATAACGAAGAAGATTTTGAGGACTATGACGATTATATTGCCGAAACGGAACAGGCTGTTGCAGATGCCATTGATGAAATCATCTGGGAAGTCGAAAAGAATGTTGATGTTTACAGCACGGATGGTCTTGCAGATATCATTTACGAAGCCTATTACGAAGGCGGTATTGGACTCGAAGAACTGAAGGAGAAAATCAACAATCTGTGTCTTGAGGACAACAACGGTAATCTCGTTGGTAACGAAGTCGCAAGACAGATTATTGAAAGCCTGGGCTATGACGGTATCATTGATCCTACTGTCTCTGGCAAGTGGAACATGGATATCGAGGACGGAACAACCCACTACATTGTTTTCAAGCCTAATCAGATTAAGGCTGTCACAAACCAGAATCCGACTGACAATCCCGATATTCACCGCTCTCTTTCCAAGAATGGCGAGCAGCACACTCCTGATTCTCTTAGCGCACTGAGACTGGAAACTGGCGATGACATTGCACCAGTTGCCGAGGAATCCCCGGTAGTTGCAGAAAATGCAACAACGCAGGAGGCTCCTATCTATGAGTCCAACGATAAGAGCGCACCGGAAGGCCAGACTGCAATGTTTGAGCCTGTCGATGAAACACCGAAGAGAACTACCCGGAAGGAATACCATCAGAGCATCATTGATAATGTCAAGGATCGCTTCGATGAGAAGGGTTTCGATTTCGACAAGGTTCTGAAGAATGCCAAGAACCTGTCCACCTGGTCTACTGTGGACAATACTCCTCAGAGAGTAATGGAGAAGGCACTTGGTCACAAGGCAGGTGGCATCCTTGCGGATATTACCGTTAACAAGGTTGCTCAGAACGAGACTGAGGGTATCAAGTGGCTTAACAAGAATGTCGAACTGCTGAAGCAGATCTCCAAGGACTACAACATAAAACCGGGCAGTAAGAAGAGCGCAGCTGCACAGATGTATGCGGAAGGTTTCTATGTTGATGAAAACAATAACATCGTCCAGTACGGTGACAGAGAACTTGCTATCGACTTCCCGAATCCGAAGGACAGACAGGACATCATCGGACTAGCCAGAGATTCTCGAATCAGAAAGATGTACGATGACGTTCTTGCAAGTATCAATGAGTCCAGAACCAGAAACCTCTACCCTGAGATTCCTAGACTGGACAACTACTTCCTGCACTTCCGGGCAATGGAAGACACCTTCTCTACACTTGGCTTACCTTTCAATCCGAATGACATTCGGGCGAAGGACTTGCCTACTGATCTGAACGGTGTTACCGCTGACCTGAAGCCGGGACAGCCTTTCTTCTCAAGTGCTATGCACAGAACAGGCAAACGGACTTCTTTTGACCTGCTTGGCGGTGTGGAGAGATATCTTAACAGTGCGAAGAATCAAATCTATCACATTGACGATATCCAGACTCTTAGAGCATTGCGCAACTACATTGCTGAGACTTACGGACAGGCTACCGGACTGGAAGATCTCGATTCTCTGACTGATGCGGAAGCTGAAGAGAGAATCAAGCAGGTGTATGATTCTCACCTGTCTACCTTTGCAAAATTCCTGAACGAAGAAGCAAACGTCCTGGCAGGTAAGACTGCTTTGATTGACAGAGGTATTGAAGGAATTATCGGCAGACGAGGTATTACCTTCCTTAATACTCTGAACAAACAGGTCGGCAGCAACATGGTCGGATATAATGTCTCGTCCTCTCTGACGAACTTCCTGCCTGTTGCACAGACTTTCGCCAAGACTAACAAGTTTGACTTCGCGAAGGCTTTTACTCAGACTGTAGCCAATAAGCTCAGCGGTGGAAGGTTTGACAGCTTCGCAAAAGACAGCCCTGTTGTGATCCGCAGAAAGGGCGAAGATAGATTCTATCAGACTCCTTGGCAGAAGATGGCGAATCCCGGCTATGCACTGATGGGCATGGTGGATGATGTCTCCACTGAAATTATCGCAAGAACCAAGTACAACGAATTTACACGCAAGGGCATGGACTCCCAGAAGGCACACTTCGAAACGGATAAATGGGTATCCAAGCTGATGGGTGACAGATCCCTTGGTCAGCAGCCTCAGTTGTACAATTCCAAGATGCTTGGCTTGATTACGAAGTTCCAGTTGGAAGTCAGAAACCAGTTAGATTCTCAGTTCTACGATACCATTCAGGAGACGAAGGCTTCCAACGAGCATATCGAAAACGGTCTGCTGAGAAACGCCAAGACCGCAGCGAAGGTAGCATCTACCTTTACTCAGCTTGCGGTGGCTCAACATTTGTTCGGCAAGGCATTTGAGTCTATCGCTGGCTACAATCCTGCCTTCGATATCATCGAAGTGCTGATGACTGCATTCGGCTACGATGACGAAGAAGAAAGCGAAGACACTGCACTGGACAATTTTGCTCAGGGTCTTTTGGCACTGGCGGAAGACTTGCCCTACGTCGGCACCTTTACTGGTGGTCGAGTGCCTATTTCGGAGGCTATCCCTAATGTCTCTTCCATCCTGAAGGGCGAGGATGAATACGGAAACGAGATCGGTATTCCTAAGGCACTTTGGGAAAACACCAAAGATATTGCTCCGTACTACCTCATGCCGGGTGGCTACGGTCAGGCAAAGAAGACCGTTGCAGGCTTGAAAATGTTCAGTGATGATCATCCCGTTGCTGGCTCCTATACCGAAGCTGGTAATATGAGATTCCCTGTTGAAGACACTCTCGGCAGCAGAGTCAAGGCTGGTATCTTCGGTCAGTACGCAAGTGAAAATGCAAGAAAGTATTTCGACCAGGAACAGCGGACACTGAATCCCGAACAGACAGAAATTTTTGCAGGACTGAATATTCCTATCGAGGAATACTGGGAATACAGAGATAACCTGTATGAGTTCTACGATGTCAGAGATCAGTTGAAAGATGCTGCTTATGCGGATGAAGCAACGGACGAGGATGTCTTGAGATACACCTATATCAACAATGCTTATGGCAATATCTACGATCTGTACGACAAGCAGAAGGAAATCGCAAGCGGAGACAGCAGCGGTAAGACACTTGAACTCAGAATGCTGCAGAAGCAGATGAAGCAGATGCTTTCTGAGAGCAAGTATGGTGTGGATAGCATGAAGCTGTATGGTGCTTACGGTGAAGTCGGTGACAAGAGATATAACAAAGATGCCGATTCCGGTAGATGGTACGAAATCAAGCCTAAAAACGCTGACGGAAGCGATAACTGGTACTACCAGAAGGAACAGGAAGTCACCAGGGGACTTGGTATCAGCTATGAGGAATACTGGAACAATCGTGAAGAATATAACTACGCTTATGACAAGCCTGGCAGGTATGCCATTGCACAGACTGTAGGCGGTTATGATTCCTACATGGAGTATTACGACGTTCTGGAAAACTGGCAGTCTGACAACTACCTTGGAGCGGATAAGGACTCTAAGGGTAACTCTATCAGCGGATCTCGCAAGAAAAAGGTTATTGAATATATCAACGGCCTGGATCTTGATGATGGTGAAAAGATTATCCTGTACAGAACCGTATACAGCAGCAAGGCTGACAAGAGAGCATACAACATGGAAATCATCGACTATCTGAACAGCAGAGACGATATCTCTTATCAGGAGATGAAAACCATTCTGGAAGAACTAGAAATGGAAGTTGACTCTGAGGGCAATATCGCATGGTAAGGGGACTTTATAGTCCCCTTTTTCATTGGGGGAAAACGAAATGAGTAAACAGGATCGTCAGGGCGTTCGGACAACGCAAGGACTGGAACAGAAATACAGTTTCGGCAGAGTGTTTACCCAGCAGGAGCGAGAAAACGCAAGGCAGAACAGCGAAATGAATCAGCAGAATCTTACGATGAAGCAGTTCATCTCCTTTGCCTCCGCTGCTATCGATACACTTCAAAAGGATGTCGATTTGGCAGAGCAAACTATTACTCTTCTTCAGAAAGCAGTCTCTAGTCTTGGCGGAAGAATGGACAGTGCGGAAGATAACATCTCCAAACATGGTAAGCGATTGACTGATGCCGAAGATATCATCTCTAGTCTTGACACTAGAATGGATAAAGCAGAAGGCAACATCACCAGCCAAGGAAAGAGACTTACTACCGCTGAAGAAAATATTTCAAAGCATGGCACCAGGCTGAAAGCTGTTGAGGATGATCTTACTGCTTTGGCTGAGAGAGTGACTGCTTTGGAGAAATGATTATGGAAAGTGGTGGTTATTATGCAAGTTCAAATTGAGCATCGTTTGACCGAGGTGGAAGACCGCTCCAAATCAAACCAGCATCGTCTGGATGAATTGGAGAAACGGCAGGACAACCTTGATGATCTCGTTTCCACGGTTAAGGTTCTCGCTGTCCGGGAAGAAACTGTCGAAAACGATGTCAAGGAAATCAAGGAAGATGTCAAAAGCCTGAAAGGCAAGCCGGGTGAGATGTGGGATGGTCTGGTAAAGCAGGTCGTTACCGCTTTTGTAGCTGCTGTCATTGGTTTTATTTTGGCACAAATCGGATTATGAAAGGATGACAACTATGAAAAACAAGACTTATTGGATGAACTGGATCAAGGCTGCTGGTGTTCGTGCAGTCAAGACTGTGGCACAGACCGCTGTAGCAACCATCGGCACTGCTGCTGCTGTAGGTGAAGTGAACTGGGTTCTGGTCGGTTCTGCATCCGCACTGGCAGGTCTGCTGTCTCTGCTGACCTCTGTAGCAGGTCTGCCTGAAGTTAATGTAGAGTGATTTTATGGGCTATCGGCTTTCAGCTGGTAGCCCATCATTTTTCATATCGAGAGGACGGATGCAACATGAC
>JAZOWR010000216.1:0-3677 GCA_045659345.1 Ructibacterium sp. | reverse complement strand
GGTGGTTCACTTCGCAAGCTGTGCATTCATCCATGTCATCGAATACAGTTCCGCAGTATTCGCACTTGTATTTAGTGATTTCTTTCATTTCGCTTCCTCCTTCGGGATCGGAACCCTGAAATCAACAGGGGTGTGGGCATCCCGTTCGTAATAGCTGTTATTGACCATGCACAGACCGTGTGCAAAGGTGATGTTCAGATAGTGTCCATCCGGGTTGTATTCTTTGTATGCGTTCCAGACCTCTAAAACCAGTTCTTTCAGTTTGGCTTCAATCGTTTCCCGGTTCATTTGTATTCCTCCTTAATTCCAACCCATTCCCAATGGCTGTCACCATCGCATTCACGGCATTGGCACGTTTCCGAATGATCGCAAAAGGAACAGTCACCGTCACATCCCCAAGCTGTACCGCAATACTTGCAGTTGTCACATGGGTCTATTGCTTTCAGAGCCGCCTGAAGCGCATCCCTTTCCCGTTCAAGCTGCCGAATGTAGGAAAGGGCATCCATGCTCTTTTTATTAGTGCAAGCCAAGGTGTTGTTTGATGCGTAATAAGGACATTCACTTCTGCAACGCCCAACACCAGCGCAGCATTCCAGCCCCTTCTTGATCTCGTCAGGCGTTTTCATTGCGTAATCACCCCCGCTCCAGCCGCCAGGAAAATGCCAAATGGGATAATTAATGCAAAGCCTTCTATGGCTTTATGCACAGCCATGATGTAACCCGCCCAGACAATGAATATTGCTGCGAACACAAAGCAGATTACGCTAAGAAGTACCTTCCAGATGGTTCCCATCATTCCACCTCATTCCCACTAAACCCAGCGCTTACGGCAAACATGATAGCCGATACAACGCCCAGGAAAGCAGCCCTGCCATAGTCACCCTCGCACAAGGTGATAAGAGCGGCCAGAATACCGATAGCTCCCAGCGCAATCAACAGCGTATACAGGGCAAATCCTGCGTTAAATTTCATCCTTCAGCTCCCCCTTTACCATGTACGCTAGCGCCGCAAACCCGACAACCAGCAGGATCAGGCCGGTAATGCGCTCTGACAGAGTGGCTCCGACAAGCAAGCCAAACCCCATACCGATCCCAACGGCAGGAATTAAGTCGACCAGAATATACAGAACAGCTTTCCATCCTACTTTTTTCATCCTTCCGCACCTCCGTCCATGCTGATTTGTTCACGGAACTCAGACAAGGCTTCTTCAAAGGTCATATAGCCGCAGGATAAACGGCTGTAAATCGTCCCATCCGGCTGGGTGAAGTACATCTGCTTTCCGTAGTAGGCAGAAGAAAGATCATCGAACACTTCCCAGCCAGGATTGTCGGCATAGTAAACCGCACAGAACTTGCTCTTTTCGCCTTCGTCCACAATGATCATGCCATGATATTTGTCAAGGTCATCCGTGGTGATGCGGGTTATGATTCCTTCATGCCGCACGGGTTCAGCTTCGATGACAGGGGCTTCTTTAACCAACACCCGGCATTTGAAAATGCCGTTTTGTTCGTGATCTGCCGGGTCAGCACCCAGAAACATTCTGTCCATTTGTTCCAACAGAGCTTTCTTTGAAATCATGTCATTTGTCATCAGATTCCCTCCTGTTCCACGCTTCCATTGCTTGCTGTTTTGTGAGATCATTTGTTGATTTGTCCGCTTTCCAAAGACTTGGGCAGTAACTTACACCTGTCAAAACTTTCTCATATTTTGATTCAAAGATGGGGCCTCTCGCCTTGCATCGATTGCACAAGACTTGGAAATAACTTCCTGTTCGGACATTATTACCACTTCGCTTCTCTCTAATTTTCATTTTCGTATGCCCGCAGAACGGACACCGTTTAAGATCCATCACTCAGTTCTCCTTCCTCTCGCAATGCTTCATCAGCATCGCCCTTGTCAACAGGCCAACGCCACCAGGGACGGGGGTGTAGCGATCCGTGTTCGTGCCCATCACATCTCCGACCAGCTTTCTGTCCTCGTTGCGATTTACACCGCAATCGACCACCACAGCACTCGGCCAACAACAGGAAATGTTAAGTTTCTCGGCCGCACCAATAGCGGTAACGATGGCATCAGCCGTATAAAACAGGTCATCCATGTCCCATTTGTCCGATTTGGAATGGCACACACAAACCGTCATGTCCTCGTCAAGCAACATTCGCATCAATGGCTTGCCTACCAGTTTGCCACGGCCTACAATCACGGCACGTTTGCCAACCAGGTCACCAAGTTCCTTCTTCAAGATGTGAACCACGCCTTCAGGCGTACAGGGCTTGAATGGGCTGCCTGCCCGGAACCCGTCCACATCTTTTTCCAGGGCCACGCAGTTGGTGATAGCTTCTTCGTTATAGCCTTCAGGAAGCGGAAGCTGGACGATGATCCCCGTCACATCCGGGTCATTGTTCAGGTGGTTGATGCGGCTGATGATCTCATCCGTTTCCACGCCATCAGGGTAGGCATAATGGGTGAACCCAAAGCCAACCCGTTCGCAGTCTTTTTGCTTGCCCTTGATGTAGGATTGTGACGCAGGATTATCACCCACGGAAATTACGGCCAGGTGACCGTAGCCAGTAATGCTGTCCAAGATTTCGTCAGCGTACTTCTTGCAGTCGATCATCCTTCCGCACCTCCGTCAGTTTGATATGACAAAAATAAAATGCTGAACAAAACAATCCACCAGCTTTCAAACACAACCGCAAGCATGGCAAATATAGCCACTTTTACCGTATTGCTAATAAGCATTGCAATTGCGACATTCGACATCATTCCGCACCTCCGTCCTTCGGCGGCTCTGGCAGGGGCATCCAATGGGTGACTGTCCCTTCAATCACACCAAGACCAGCTTGCATCCAGCGCATTTCTGTTTTTCGCAGCCAACCAATCCGTAAATATGTGCAATCACCCATACGGTAGATGATAGCTACATCCTCATTTGCTTCCGGCAGTCTCTCCTTCACGCTGATCCACTTGGGTTCGGCTTCGACCGCTTCTTCATCGCAGATCGTATCGGTTACACCTTCCAGCACATCCCACACGATTCGGTCAGTATGGTGGATGCCTCCCTTGACTTGGCTTGCCCAATGGTCAATCTTCTCCATAAGGCTTTTCCTGCTGATCAGGTCATTCTCCATCAGGTTCCCTCCTCATTCCGAAATCGCAGAAACCATTATCCCTTGTCCAGTCTGATAGTTGGTGTGTTTTGCTGTCAAAAACGATCATTCGGCAAAGAATCGGATCACCTCTGTGCTTGCACTCCTTACACCGCACCACCTCAACAGCGTCAATAATGGGACAACCATCAATTAATTCCTCGATGTATTCGGTTAAATGCCAATCTTCCTCAAACGCTTCTTTCAGTGCATTCGCATCAATCAGTCTGCGTTCCATCGTCAGCCCCACCTTCCAAATGCAAAAGATACGCTTAATGTGGCCAGAAGGAGAAACCACAAGGCGTGTAGTGTTTCACATACCATACCAACAATAGCAGCGGCCAGTAAGCTACAAAATACAACGCATATGGTAAATGCCAGAAAGAAGTTATCCCAGTTGAATTTACGCATCGTCAGCCCTCCTTAAGCGCAACGGCAATCAGCCATTCCAGCGTGTCAATCTTGTTATGGATGTTCTGGATTTCGTCCAGGCTATTGGACTTGCATTCCGCATAGACCATTGACCGT
>JAZOWR010000215.1:0-1744 GCA_045659345.1 Ructibacterium sp. | reverse complement strand
GTTTGCAGTCAAAAGAAAGAACGTTCTTCAGGACGCCCGGGTGCTGGGATACGAGCCGAGGCATAAAGTTTCCTACGAATACGAAATAACCGTTCAGCTTAATAAAAAGTGCATCGGGTACGGCAAGGTCAAAATTCCGAAGTACAGTTTTGTCCGTTCCGGAAACAACAAATATTACTATTGGAATGTGGAAAACACTCATGAACCGGTGTATGACTGCGGCGACATCGAAATCAATAATACCCTGTTCAATCCCGGACTTATAAAGACTCCCGAGGGCAATATAGCCGATCTGGAAAATCTTGAGTTTTCCGAATATTTTTACAGCACTGATGCCGGTGTTATCCGGATACAGAAAGACGATCTTGAAGTTGCCTATAACAGAGCCAAGACTGTATTTGAAAACAACAGAAACATCACTATAGCCTTCCGGGAAGGAGACCTCAGAGTCTACCGGGATATTGATTCCTCCGGCGAAATCACCGAAACTGAGAATGAGAACACTCCAGCATTGCTGCGTACTCTTGCGGTAACTGATGAAAACGGGCAGGTTCATGTGAATCAGTTTGTCGATCTTCCTTATAACAACGTGGAAGAAGACGGCATTGAGTGCTTTGTCAGCGATTATGACTCAGCGGGGCAGTTTAATCAGATTCCCTATAAAAGAACCACAAGTTACTTTTTCGAGAGAGGTCTGGATTTTAAGAATTCTAACCTGTTTCTGCGGCTTGACGACATTGAAATGAACGTCCCAAGAGTGTACTTTCAGTACGCCGGCATGGGAAAGGGTCTAAGTTCCGATGCTCAGGTCATGTTCAATATTCTGATTTCCAAGGGAGCCTCCGGCGAAATAACAAAATACTATGACTCCGAAACCAAAACGTACTCGGGCATAGCATTCTATACTCCGGACGGTTCGGAAAACTTCCGGAGCCTGAACGGGTGGCTGAATAACTTTCTGGATAAGTGCCTGATAACCGAGTGCAAGCAGATTAAGACGGGAACCTCCGAAGAATCTAACGAAAGCATCCGCAGAAACGCCCCTAAGGTTTACAACACCGCTCTCAGAATGATAACGAATCTGGATTATCAGGCTGCCTGCAACCGGGATTCGCACGTGCATGATTCTGCAGTATGGGGAGGGGAGGATGAATTTCCGAAGGCCCCGGGGCATATCTGGTTTTCGTTCTGCATAAATGTTGATGATACCTTGAAAAGCCAGCTTTTCGATTCTTTGGACTCCAACAATAATGAGTATCAAAGAAAGCACAGCTCCCTGACATATGACTATCTCGCTATGCTTGATGCCGATAATGCCGAATTAAAAGAGCAGTATGAACTGGTAAGAGACGAATACTACAAGTACAACTATCTTGCTGACAGCGAAATTTTCAGCGAAGGCGGGGTTCTGGACAGGCTTAAGGACACTTACGTGCCAAGTCTGACCTTCCATCACCGGAATCCTCTGTATCTTAACTTTGACTACGAATTTAAGATTCTGAACTACAACATCAGAGAACCGGAGAGTTCCTACCATCAGAAACTGTTTAATATCCTCTGGAACTGTTTCGACGGAGACAGCGATGATCTCGGGCTGGAACGGTTTGATGTTTCATATTTTCACAACACTGTCATCAAAAGAATTGATTACGCATTATCGGACACCTGCGGATTCACCTGCGACCTGAACACAAGAATTGTCCTGAATGAAAAGACCTTAATAACTGAAAACTGGGAAAAGAAT
>JAZOWR010000214.1:0-2431 GCA_045659345.1 Ructibacterium sp. | reverse complement strand
AGCAGAACCAGCAGTTCTTCTTCCTTTGCGGCAACGGCTTCGCCCACAATGAGACCACGGGCGGTGCGCCCACGCTGACCATCTCCGGGCGGCGCATTGTCGGGGATGCCGCACAGGACTATATCGCAAGCAAGCAGTTTGCTTTGGGTACTGACCGCAACACGTCCGTCAAAATCGTTGCCGAGGGCAAGCAGATCATCTGTGATGCAACTATCGGTGAGGTGACGAGCTTTGGCGGCTCCACGCTGGATGTCAACTCTTTCGGTTGCACCATCTACCTGAACGGTCAGCCTGCAATGACAGACGTGCAGTAACGAAATCGGGAAGGGATAACACCCTTCCCTTCTTTATTTAAGGAGGATATATGCTTTTCAGAAAAGAGATAAACCCGTTTTCCGTTGCAGACAAGGTGACGTTTCGCAACGCTGAAAAGACCCTGACGCTGAAAGTGCTGTCGGATGCGTCCACGCTTGTCCTCAACCTAAAGAAAGCACAGGACAAGTTATTGACCGTGAACGATGAAAGCACCGATGCGGAGAAAGAAGAAGTCGCACGGCTTTTTGCAAAGTCAATATTCGGTTCCGAACAGGCGAACAGGCTCTATGAGTTCTACGGTGAGCCGCTTGTGGTGATAAATGTTTGCGGAATGTACTTCAAAGGACAGCTTGCGGACAAGATCACCAAAGCGCAGAAGAAATGAAGCTACAAGACCGCTTACCTGACGGCGTAACGGTGGAAGGGAAGTTCTACAAACTGGACTTCGACTTTCGGAACGTGCTGAACATGATGCACGAGCTTAACCGTGAGGACGTTATGCCGGAGGCGATGGTGTACAGGGCGTTAAAATGCCTGACGAAGCACCCGAAGAACGCCGACAAGGTTTTGGCGGCTGTCAACGAATTACTGTTCGACAATGAGCCGAAGCGTGACGCTCAAAAGGAAACTGGCTTTGAGCAGGACGCAGGGCTTATCCGTGCGGCGTTCCGGCAAGCGTACAACATCGACCTTTACCGTGACAGATTGCATTGGTTGGAGTTCGTGGAACTCCTTAACGCTATCCCGGAGGGGTCGAGGTATTCCGAAGTGATCGGCATACGGGCAAAGCCGATTCCTGCGGCTACGAAGTGGAACGCCGAGGAAAGGCAATGGCTGATGAAAGCGAAAGCGGACGTGGCCTTGCGCTTGTCGGAAGACGAACAATCGAAACAATACGATAAGGACGTTGAAAAAATCTTCACGGGCCTTTTGGGAATTATAAGAGGGAATAATGGCTGACGGAAGAGTAGAATTTGAAGTTGTTGCGAATGACAAAAGCATAAAATCAAGCATCCGTGACATCACCAAAGAAATAGAAAAAGAGAGCCGGAAATGGGACGATGCCGTTGACGAATCAACGGACAGCATGGAGGATTCTTTTAGCAAATTCTTAAAAGGGGTTGCTAAAGGTATCACCGCCGCTGGCATCGGGAAGATGCTTCTTGACATCGGTAAAGCATCGATCTCTGCCGCCTCCGACCTTGCGGAAGTCCAGAATGTTGTCGATGTTACATTCGGCGAGGGTGCGGCAAAAATTGAAGCGTGGTCTAAAACAGCCGGAACGCAGTTTGGCCTAACGGAAACGCAAGCTAAAAGGTTTACCTCCACTCTGGGGGCCATGATGAAGTCTGCCGGGATGAGCGGTGACAAGGTCGTGGGAATGTCAACCGACCTTGCGGGGCTGGCGGCTGATATGGCCTCGTTTTACAATCTGGACTTTGAAACGGCTTTCGAAAAGATAAGGTCTGGCATCTCCGGCGAGACGGAACCGCTGAAACAATTAGGCATAAACATGAGCGTGGCGAACCTTGAAGCGTTCGCATTGGAGAAGGGCATTACAAAGTCTTTCGCCGCCATGTCACAGGGCGAACAGACGATGCTTCGCTATCAGTATTTAATGCAAGCCACCGCAGACGCGCAGGGGGACTTTGCGAGGACTTCTGACGGGTTCGCCAACGCATCAAGAGTGTTTCAGACGCAAATCGAAACCCTGAAAACGAAACTTGGCACGGTCTTTCTCCCCGTTGTTAATAATGCGCTTGAAGGGATAAACAACCTCGTTTCCGCTTTGACGCAGGAACACGATACAACGGTTCTGGATGACTTTTCAAAGATTGACGTTGATACCGCCTCCAAAATGGCTGACTTGGAGGCAACGTACAATAAAGCGTCCGATATTCTAAAACTCATAAAAGAGATCAGCGAGACCACAGCAACGCTTTCCGATGGCTCCACCATCACTTTCGGGGAACTGTTTGAACAGATAGGCTCCATCGAAGCAAACGGCGGTGACATCGGCGCATATATTTCCGGCCTTGGCCTTGACGCTGACTTTGTTACAAGAAAGTATCAGGAATGGAAAGAAGCCACAAAACAGCTAACCTCCACCATCCCT
>JAZOWR010000213.1:0-7311 GCA_045659345.1 Ructibacterium sp. | reverse complement strand
CTTACGAACACCTGTAATGTTTAAGTCGTAATCGCCAGATTCAGCGAATCTCTTTGCAACAAGTTTCTTTGCGTAGTGGCAACACTTGTTGGATATGGCGAATGTGGGAGGGTTTTCAATCATAAACTCTTTCAGCCAAGTGTTATACGAAATGTTGAAACGGCTCTTTTCGCCCCATTCATTGCACCACCATCTAAGAGAAGATTTACACTTAGGATATTCCTTGTACAGTTCTTCAAACGATCTATCTTCCCACTTGAAGTTGTATCGCTGCAAACGTTCAATGTAGTCACTAACCCGTTTTGATAGAAAAGGTACACCAAACTGACGGACACACAGTGGAATAGGTTTTACCGCTCTGGCCGTTTCGATCTTCACACCGTATTTCTCTTCCAGATATGCGATGTGGTTTTTTGTTGCCTGGAACTCAAGCCCAGTATCGAAAAACACATAAGTAACTTTTCGTTTTTCATCAAGGGTTGCGCATAGGTGCATCAACAAATCGCTATCGCTGCCACCGCTGATCGCAACGAATGGTTTTTGGCTTCGTTTGAGTTTGTTATCCGTAACAAGCCACGAATTTAATATCTCAATATTCGGAGAACCCTCAGCCAGTTTAACCATATTCATATAACTCACCTCACAGTAATTCTCACAAACCCGGCTTTGCCATTGGTCTTCTTTTCGACCATCCTGCAATATCTCTCAAACGTAGCAGGACACTCTCTTTTGAAAGACTCTACATCCAGTTCAGCAACCTTCTTCGTTTTACCGGGTACTTCGTCTACCCTAGTAATTTTCGTGCCGTTAGGACTTGTCCAGGACTTCACATTCGCTTTCAGCATTTCATGGTAGAGTTGCTTCTTCGCTTCCTTTAGCTGATTCTCGATATCTTTCATTGCAGCCAACTGGTTTTCAAACTGAACTATCTTGTTTGAAAGAGTAATCAAGCCATTGCCGATAGGAAGAAAGTCTTGCTCACTCAAAAGCGGATTCTCCTTGAGCCTATTAAGGTCTGCCCGGAATCTATCAATCTCTCGGTTTATATGGTTCAAAAGATTCCGATAATCGTCCATGTGAACATCGAACACTTGAAGTCTCTGCGGATCAAACGCAGGATTCATGTCTTCGGGTCTTTCATAGACCGCAAGCATACCTTCCTCGACTCCGTTTTCTTCCATGCCCTTGAGAAGCTGTACTAAATAAACCTTGTAGCCATCTACACTAGAATAAATGTCAGAAGTGGACTTGATTTCTAACACCTTTGCTCCGTTGAATCCGTCAGCATGGTATCGGATATCTCCGTTTATGACTCTGTTTGGAACATAGATAGTGTTATAGACTTTATTGATATGCTCCCGAATCTGTGGCTCGATGATGTGTCCATACTCGGTAAATCTGTTACCGGAGAAAGGTCTTTCTTCTAATCCTGCCTTTTGCAGCAGAAGTTGCCACCGGGAAGTAAACTTGGAGATTCCAAGAATCGCAGGAATATCACTACCGCCTATGTATTTGTCTCTATCCTGGGATACATCGAACTCACCATATTCAACACATAAGGCATCCTTTACCTTGCTCATGCGTTCTCCAACTCCTTCAGCAGTCTTTCAAAGGTTTCATTGTCCGTCTTGCCGTTTAGGTTGTTTGCCTTGGCATAAGCGTTGACATCAATATTCAACTCGTTCAGTCTTGCGATCAACTGCTGCCGTGGGGTCTTCTGTTTTGCTTCGTTCTTAACATCCGTCTTATGTTCTGTCTTATGTTCCTGGTTGAGAATTGCGTTCTGCACTTCCTCTGCACTTGCGATAGAAGTATCAATACCGAAACCACACATACCCAAAGCACGACCAACTGCGGAAGTCTCACAGTTTTCAATGTAGGAAGTCTTATTGATATAGGAGGAAGTCTCCTTTTCGTAGGCAGTGCCAGTGCCAAGGATCATGCCGTTTTCATCGCTGACAACTGCCTTGAATACGCACATACCATTATCGTTGCTGAGCATTTCCGTGATGATAGAGCCACCAGGACAGATGGAACGGAATGCTTTGATTCTCTGGTTAACTTCGGCATATTCCTTGCCTTTCACATCCATAGTGCGGATGATGGAATTTGCCTGTACAATTTGATCCCATGTATACATATTTTTCTCCTTTACTTTTCGTCTTTAGAATCTTCCATGATTTGCTTCCACTCTCTGTAAGCACGAATCATACATATTCCTCCGTATCTTCACCGAATGTTTCTACTGCACAAGATAAGTGGTAGAAATCACCTTCGATGTGCATTAACCTTTCTTCCTGGATATGCTGTCGGCAGCAACTACAAACTGGTCTGCTCTTTTCCCACTTGGTTTGCTCCCGGTCTCGTCTTGCAAAATCTGCATCGGGATCACCGCTTCGGAAATAACTCATTTACACTCACCACCCCATTGTTCTGCCATAGCCTTTGCTATGCCTGGAAATGTCTTGCTTCTGTTTTTTGCACGATCCGTTGTAAACATTCCACGATGCTTGTCGTTATGTTTGCCAGAGTAACTTCCGCTTGGACACCAAGTTCTCTCAGGCTCAACAATGTCTGTCGGCACAAGAGGTTGTACACCTCGAATCCACAGCAAGGTCTTTTTTGTAAACTTGTGTCCAAATTGATAAGGCTGTATAGCCTGTGTGGGTTCCGGGTAATCAAACACTTTGCTTGGTGTTGGATTTTCAATAATCACCTTGTCGCAATCAGCAGCCCATACTGCAAGGAACAATGCCTTACCGCACAAACCTTCGTAATATCTTGGGATGTTTAATAGACCACCTTTATACAAGTGCCTTGCTCCTGCATTGCTTGTTTTAGTACAAGGTACAAAAGCGATTATCATATCCCATCTGCCGGGGATGGAATGTGTTACACCATCTGTTGTTTCAAAATCACACCTGCCGTTTACCAGAGGTAATACATTCTGCATAATATGCCATTCTGGATGCCCACCGCTTTGAGCTATAACATCACATGAATAGGCTTCATGCCCTAATCTTCTAAATTCTTTCGTTACTGCTTGGCTTTCCTCGCAAGCAACTAAGACTCTCATTTCTTGCCACCCTTTCTCTTGTTGCCTAACAGATATACATTACACAGCGCAACCAACAGGACAGCGCAGGAAGCAACGAAATCGAACACCGCTGCATAGCCTTCTTCCTTGCCAATAAGGACGAATCCATAGACTGCAATCGCAATCAAGCCGGTAATAAAAGCCCCGTGTAAAGTCCTTGCAAGACCTCTCAGCACGATTCCTAAATGGAACTTAGCCAGTTTTATGTATTTCTCAAATTTCATCGTTCTACCTCGTATTTGATTTTTACTCCCTCTTGCTCTGCGTACAGTTCAATCAGCTTTGACAGAAGGTTGATACCATTCGGTTTCATCATGCACCCTCCGCTTCTTCATGGATGTTCAGCAGTTCACAAATCGCAGCAACAATCTTCGGTGCGTTGCGTTCCCCGGTGGTGATCTTGTGCATATAACCGCTGTCTACATACAAACCAGTTTTTTCGGTAATGGCTTCTTCAAGCCATTTCTGAGTCTTGCCCTGTCGCAGAAGCTCCGTCTTTACGCACAAACCGAAGTCCGTAAATTTAGAACAGTTCACAAAAAGTACCTCCTTGCGTTCTTATTGATTGACGAGTACGCTTTTAGGTACTATAATAAAAGTGCCAACAAATATCATTGAGTACGTGTTCACGTCCCGTCTATTGCCATAATACTACGTGACCACGTACTTGTCAATGACAAAATTACGTGGCCACGTACTTTTTACGTTTTGACCAAAAAAAGGGGGGCTATTATGGCAACTTTGTACGAAACACTTGACTCGCTGTGTAAATCACGGGGGATCAAAGGTGGCAGAATGTGTACTGACTTAGGCATCAGCAAGAGCCTAATGACTGACTTGAAAAGCGGACGAAAGAAAGGAGTCAACGCAGAAACGGCTCAGAAGATTGCTTCTTATTTCAATGTTTCCGTAGGTTATCTGTTAGGTGAGGAAGACAAAAAAGAAAAGCCCACCGCACAAGGCGATGGGCTTACAGAAAATCAGCGTATTCTTATGGAATTTGCGAAGTCTGTACCAGAGGAAAAAGCAGCAAAAGTTCTTCGTCTGATGCAAGCGATTCTGGAAGACGATTGACGATTTTATCAATCTGTTCCGTGGTGAGTGTTAGTATGTAATTTAGAATCTTTTCTTTGTCAGTCATATTAGCGCTCCTTCCTCATGGACGAGTAGATCTAATTGGAACATGCGTTCCTTCAACCGAATTATATTATTTCTGAAATGTCAAAAACAATGGGAAATTGTTGGAAATATTTCTATTTTTCAAATGTGGTGTGAGGATGCCAGTCGCCAAACTATCCACCCTCACACCGGGGATGATAGGTCTTTCCTATCTGGGATTAGCCTATCATTTCTTAACTATATTTTCCACCCTATCATAAAGGGATTCCACGGAAAAATAAGAGGGTATAAACCCTAGTATTTTAGGGACAAACCCTCACATATTATCGAAATGAGGGCAATCAATGAAAACTAGGCAAGATCCGTCCACCAAACCATACTACAGATGCCTGTCGTGCAGCCGGTTTAGAAATACCTGTGGTGGCAGACCAACAAGAGATATGGATTTGCAAAGCTGGTGCGAGTATATGCGTGATGTTAAAGAACTTGCACGATTAACCAATGCATATATCGCAAAAGAAGCAGATGTATCCATCAAGACTATAGAACGAATCATGGCTATCAACATTGAGCAGGACATTATGAGAGCCACCGCAAGAAGAATTGAACTTGTTGTTATCGGTCAGGTTGGCGACCATGTTTGCTATCTTGATTATAACGATGGTACTGCAGCAGAAAGAATCAATCGGCTGCTTTTGGAAATCGAATACTGGCGAACAGAAAATGAACGCAAGGCTAAAATCATCGACAAATACCTGGCTTGAATGTGAGTGGATACATTCCATTATCACCGGCATCAGCTGATGTATTAGAACAATTGTTCTAATAAGAGTGTAAAAAAAGAAGAGTCCAATAACTTGGACACATCATGGGAGGTTTTATGAAAAAAATCCTGGTTTTTGTGTTAGCGATCCTTACCATCACATTCCTATCGTCCTGCTATTCAGAGTCAGATGTAGCCAAAGCAAGAAGAGAAGGTCACAATGAAGGTTACTACGAAGGTTACTATGATGGTTTCGAAGAAGGATACGATGAAGCATCATACAATGCAAAAGGTGAAATTGAAAGTGCACGATTTGAAGCAGAAGAGAGTGCTTATGAAGCCGGTTATGAAAAAGGTTACGAAGATGGGTACTACGATGGTTTAGACGAACAGAATCCAGACTCCGCCCACGGCTTCGGAATAATCGAGAAAGATTAGTGATTGCAATGAGGTAAAATATGAAACATCGTTGGATTGCTATAATTTTTTTGTCATTGTTATTCTTATTTTCGCTGCCGGTTTACGCACATCCAGGAAGAACAGACGGAAACGGAGGGCATACAAACCATTCTACCGGTGAGTATCATTACCATCATGGGTACGGAGCGCATCAGCACTACGATATAGACGGAGATGGAGATATTGATTGCCCTCATGATTTCAATGACAATACAGACCATAGAAGCAGCAACTCTAATATTCAAGCAAACACAAAGGAAACTACCAAAGCGGTTCCAGATGCTAGTCGTATCATTTCTGAAAGTGTCACTAGCGCACACAAGGCTCAGCAAAAGGTGAAAGTAACCGCTAAAGATATAGTGGAGATAATATTAGTTGTTATCCTATTTTATCTTACGGGTATTGGTTTAATCAATCGTGCTTTTATGGGTGTGTTTGGATTATTAGAGAAGGCAGCTACACTAATAGCAAAACGAGATATTAAGATACCAGATATATTTTATATAATTTTCTTCACTGTTTTCAATATCGCTTGTGTAGTAGCCGTAATTATTCTTATGCTTCGTGACAAGGGTATATTGTAAACAATAAAGGAGGTGATGATTTCCATCGAATCTTGGCATCATAGAATAAACATAAAGGAGGTAACTCTATGAACAGTTTAGAAAAAGAACTAGAGTGTCGCAATGTTCAAAGAGTAGAGATAGTGGCTGCTTATGTGCGTGTATCGACACAAGAGCAAAAATTACACGGTCTTTCCGTGGATGCTCAAAAGATGAAACTAGAGCAATATGCGAAAGAACACAATATGCGGATTATTGAGTGGTATGTAGACGAAGGTGTTTCCGGACGAAAGCTAATTAAGAATCGACCCGAATTGCAACGCATGATCCAGGATGCGGAACAAGGGAAATTTGAGAAAATTATCTTTATCACCTTGGATCGCTTCTTCCGTTCAACTGCGGAATATCATGAAGCAATGAAGCGCATTACCCCGGTAACATGGACAGCTACCGAGGAAAAATATGACCTTACCACAGCACAAGGCCGAATGCTCGTGAATGCCAAGTTAATGATTAGCGAACTGGAAGCCGACCAGGGCGGTGAAAGGGTTGACCGAGTAAATGAATACAAGCTATCCACCGGGCAACCATTGACAGGAAGCCAACCTTTTGGATGGATGATCGCCATTGACAAGGAAACTGGTAGAAAGAAAATTGTAAAAGACCCAGATACCCAGGAAGCGTTGGAAGATATCATTCATCACTTCCTAACACATCAAAGCAAACACAAAGCAACGATCTATGCCAATGTGAAGCACCAAACCGGGTTGAATTACAGATCCTTGTCTAATCTATTGAAGAACACTTATTTATATGGCTCATACAGAGGAAATCCAACATACTGTGAAGCCTATATTGATAAAGAGACATTCGATAAAATCCAAGACATTATGAAGCGCAATGTGAAAAATAACACAGCCCAACAACGAGCATATCTTTTTAGCGGTCTTATTAAATGCCCAAGCTGCGGTAAAATCCTCAAAGGTCACGTTACCGCAAAAAAGAAATCTGATGGGACTTATGCATACTACAAAAAGTATCGTTGTTCGCACCACAGATTGGATGCAATGTGCGATTTCGTTAAAACCATCAGTGAAAACGTCCTTGAAAGAATGTTGCTTGCAAACATCGATCAGTACCTAGAGGATGCCAAAATTAAATCAGTAATGGTAGAGGATTCAAACGAAGCAAGCATTCCAAAGCACAATATTGATGATATCCACGAACAGATTGACCGCCTTAATTATTCTTGGCAGACAGGCAAAATCCGTAAGGTGGAGCAGTACGAAAGTCGGAGGCCAAGCGGTCTT
>JAZOWR010000212.1:0-1687 GCA_045659345.1 Ructibacterium sp. | reverse complement strand
CAATTTTAGCAATTTCCGAGGGTTGAAAAGTGATTCCTCCCAGCGAAAACCAGCGTTTTGCTCCGTTTGCCGCAGTTCCCGCGGCGAGCACTAAAACAAGCAACACTAAAGACGCTGCAAAAACCGGCAGCGAATAACGCTTATAAAGATCAAGAGGAATTCTTGAGGCAATATACATTATCGCACATCCGCTCAAAGCGAAAAAGCTTTGGCGTACGAAATAGTAGCTTGCCTCCTTATCGGGGTCATAATAGGCTCTTGCAAAGGATGCAGAGAGCACCATCATAACTCCTATCAGCAAAAGAAGCAGAGTCAATATTGCAAAGGGAGCATCCGGTCTCCCCCGTTTGGTTCGGTCAGCATTGCTAAAGTTGATAATTTGCCTGTCGGAATATTCCATGCTTCCCTCCCCAAAAGCAAATTAGAATCTGGCGGTGACTCCAAGGAAGCTGATGATAGCAAAAACGAGGGAAACTCCGGTGAAGAGCACAAAGAGCTCTCTCTCCTTCCATTTCTTTCCGGTCCAGCCGCCCATCTCAAGATGATGATGGAAGGGAGCCATCTTAAAGAAACGCTTGCCGTGAGTTGCCTTGAAGTAGATCACCTGAATAATATCGGACATTGTTTCAATAATATAAACAATTCCGAGGGTTATCAGAATAAGAGGCATATCGTATGCGAAAGCGCAGGCTGCAACAGCGCCACCAAGGAAGAGGCTACCGGTGTCACCCATGAAAATTTTCGCAGGATTGAAGTTATAAATGAGGAATCCCATAAGACCGCCGGTGATTGCAGCGGAGAAAATTCCCAGACCAAGATACTCCTTGCCCCAGTAGAAGCAAAGAACGGTGTAAAACACGAAAACGGGTATGCTGCTGCCGCTGGAAAGGCCGTCAACACCATCGGTGATGTTAACAGCGTTAACGCAGCCAACAATAACAAAAGCAGCAAAGATTACATAAATAATCTCGTGGATTGCAAATGTCACATTGAAGAAGGGCACATAAAGGTCAATGCAATGAGCCTTGGTGCTGCTTGCCCCAATGATTCCGCAAAGGCGAAGCAGATAAATACCCTGCATTCTGCCTGACAAAAAATATGAACCCTGATTTGCTGCAGGAAGCTATCACATGCTACAGTGAAGAAGAAAACCATAAAGTAATGGAATGTGCTTCTGCTGCCGAAGCCAAATTCCGCAGTAAAATGACCCGTGTAGAAGAAACCATCGAATTCGCAATACGCATGGGCGCCAAAAAAATCGGTATTGGCACTTGCATGGGCTTATTGGATGAGGCGAAAATTTTCACCAAAATTCTGCGCAAACACGGCTTTGAAGTGTACGGCGTATGCTGCAAAACCGGCTCTGTAGATAAACTGCAGATTGGCTTAGAAGTAAAAGATCCAAAAAAAGTGCCAAAAATCTGCAACCCAATCCTGCAGGCCCAGGTGCTGAACGAAGCCGGTACAGATTTGAACATTGCTTTTGGTCTGTGTGTAGGCCATGACAGCCTGTTCTACAAATACTCCGACGCACTGGTAACCACACTGGTAGCCAAAGACAGAGTAACCGGTCACAACCCATGTGCACCGCTTTATACACTGAATTCCTTCTATAGCAGTCTGATGGAAGACAAAAAATAAGCTCACACGCTTGAGGTACGTGCGCATATCAGAAAAAGAAAAAAGG
>JAZOWR010000211.1:0-2005 GCA_045659345.1 Ructibacterium sp. | reverse complement strand
ACTATCCAAGAGATATGAGGGGGTTTCCATGTTTAAAATAAAGGCCGCCGACGGCACAAATAACCTATGTGGCCGCCGCATCGCGCAAATCCGAAAAACAAAGCAGCTTTCCCAACGCAAATTAGCGGTCAAGATGCAGTTACTTGGGTTTGATGTGGACCATTATTTCATTCGTCGGATCGAAAACGGTGAGAGGTTTGTGACCGACATTGATTTAGTGATCTTCTCGAGAGCACTGGATGTACCCATAACCGAACTGCTGTCGGCGGAGGATGCGCAACTATAAACAGCCCCTCATCCTAATGATAATTATAAGCACCCCCATAACAAAAGTCCTATGCAGTCAGCATAGTTGCAAACTTTTGCCAGATGTGGTATGCTGATAAAAAAGTCGAAGGATGAGGTTTTTTATGCAGAAAGATACATCTGAGATTGTGAAAGAGCTTGGGCTTTCCCCGGACTTTCAAACTTTTTATGACGAAAATAAGGAATATATGGTATCAGCTGACCTCACCCAACTGTTGGCAGAGTTTTTGAACAGCAAGGGACTGAGAAAATCCCAGGTTATCAAAAATGCGGGGTTATCTGAGGTTTACGGCTACCAGATTTTCTCCGGTCTTCGTGTGCCGGAACGGAAGAAGCTATTGTGCCTCACCATCAGCATGGGACTAAACATTGACGAAGCGCAGCAACTGCTCAAATGCGCCGGTTACTCCCAATTATATGTAAAGAAACCATTTGACAGCGTGGTCCTTTACGGCTTATGCAAAGGGTTGTCAGTTGTAGAGATTAACGAGCTTCTGTATAAATACGATTTGGAGACTTTAGGATGAAACAATGTCCGTTTTGTGGTGCCGACATTGAGGACTCTGCCCGTTTTTGTCTGTACTGCATGCAGCCTCTGGTGGAAAAGGAGCAGGTTCTGCCTCACAAAAAGAAAACGCCGCAATGGTTGCTGATCATTGCGGCTATTGTTGCGATATTCCTAACATTTGCGTTTGCCCGTTTCCTCAAACAGAGCGCACAAAAAACCAATCCACCATCCAATGATCCACAGTTACATTCAACAACCGCTTCAACCCAGACTGAACCGTCTAACACGCAGCCCGTCACCGAGCCGCCCCATATTCACAGCTACTCCGTAGAAAATACGGCTGCAAAATATCAAAAACAGGCCGCCACCTGCACCACCCTCGCTATCTACTATTACTCTTGCCAGTGTGGCGAAAAAGGCAGCGAAACCTTCTCCCACGGAGCTTTGGCGGAGCATATTGTCGTGACCACCCCGGGACATCCGGCCGATTGCGTCAACGCCGGTTTGACAGACGGTCAGCATTGTTCTGTCTGTAACATTGTGTTTTTAGCCCAGACCCCGACGCCCGTTATCGGCCATACCTTTGATAGCGATCAGGATGACCGTTGCAATCTATGCAATTACATCCGGGTTCTTAACTGCAATCACAGAGAAACCGTCAAGCTGCCTGCCGTCGCCCCAACCTGCACGAGCAACGGCTTGACAGAGGGCAAGACCTGCGCCCTTTGTGAAGAAATCCTCATTAGGCAAAGCATCCTTGCGCCCTTAGGACATACGGCGGTAATTGACCAAGCCGTTGCACCTACCTGCACCGCCGATGGCAAGACCGAAGGCAAGCATTGCTCCGTTTGTCAGCTCATTCTGGTTTCGCAACAGAATTTACCGACATCCGGACACTCTTTTAGCACCGAAGATCCCGCCGCTCCCTGTTCGCGCTGTGGCACCCCATCGTCCCACACCCATAGCTACTCCGCCGTTGTCATAGCGGACGAATATTTAAAGACAAAGAGCACTTGTATGAGCGCTGCCGTTTATTATTATTCATGCACCTGCGGCAAAAAGGGCTCCTCTACCTTCTCTTGGGGCGAAAAGGGATCGCACACCATCGTTGTAGACCCAGCTGTCAAGCCAACTTGTGACACCTCGGGTCTGTCCGATGGATTGCACTGCTCTGTATGCCAGAAAATCATT
>JAZOWR010000210.1:0-2765 GCA_045659345.1 Ructibacterium sp. | reverse complement strand
TTCGGTATCTTACATTATACTCTCTTTTTTTGAAAATTGCAAGTCTATGAATGTAGATTTTTGCAAAAAGGCTGTTTGGCAGAATAGACAAGGGGGAGGGGCAAATTTTTGGTGAATATGTATAGCGAAAAATGAAAAAATGTCTGTTTAGACAAAAGCACTAAAAAGATTTTTTTAATTTTGTGTAATTAGACTCTAACATTTTTAATATGTTTATGTTAGAATACATACAGAATGATAAAATAACTATTTTTAGGAGGTACATATATCATGGCAAGTTTGAGTCTTAAAAATATATATAAGACTTATTCCGGCGGTTTTACTGCCATCAAAGATTTTAATCTTGAGATTGAAGATAAGGAGTTTATCATTTTCGTAGGTCCTTCCGGTTGCGGTAAGTCTACTACCCTGAGAATGATTGCAGGTCTTGAGGATATCTCTGAAGGCGAGCTGTACATCGGCGATAAATTGATGAACGATATCGCACCGAAAGACAGAGATATCGCAATGGTATTCCAGAACTACGCTCTGTATCCGCACATGACTGTATATGACAACATGGCATTTGGTCTGAAATTGAGAAAGGTTCCCAAGGATGAGATTCAGAGAAAGGTAAACGAGGCTGCTCAGATTCTGGGTATTGAACACCTGCTTGACAGAAAGCCGAAGGCTCTGTCCGGTGGTCAGAGACAGCGTGTTGCTTTGGGTCGTGCTATCGTGCGTGAGCCGAAGGTATTCTTGATGGACGAACCTCTCTCTAACCTGGACGCAAAACTGCGTGTACAGATGAGAACTGAGATTGGTAAGCTGCACAAAAAGCTGAAGACCACCTTTATCTATGTAACTGATGACCAGCCCGAGGCTATGACCATGGGTTCCAGAATCGTTGTTTTGAAGGATGGTATCATTCAGCAGGTTGACACTCCGACCAACCTCTATACCAAACCCAACAATATCTTTGTTGCAGGCTTCATTGGTTCTCCCCAGATGAACTTCTTGGATGTAACTGTTGAGTGCAAAGAAGACGGCACTTACATCAAGAACAACAACTTCTGTGTGAAACTGCCTGAGGCTAAGGGCAAGAGAGAAGATGTTATGGCATACAACGGCAAGGAAGTTGTTATGGGTATCCGTCCTGAGGATATGTATGATGACGATGCGTTCATCGCAGCTGCTCCTGATTGCCTGGCAGAGGTTGATATTGACCTGATCGAAATGATGGGTGCTGAGACCTATTTGTACTTCCAGTTGGAGGGTTCTTCCTTTACTGCAAGAGTAAATCCCCGCACCAAGACAACCCACGGCGATCACATTAAGATTGCTCTGGATGCGAACAAGATTCACTTGTTTGACAAAGAGACCGAGGATGCAATTATCCACTAAGAAACATAAAGACCACCCATATGGGTGGTCTTTTTTATAGCATAACGCACAGCTATCAAAAAGCACCTGTAACCACAGGTGCCTTTTTGTTGATAAGAAAAGTTAAAACAGTAGCATGAACATTACGCGCGTGCAACGCCGGCTTTTCTTGCGGCATCAGCAACTGCCTTAGCAACCGCCGGAGCAATTCGCTCATCAAATGCTTTGGGAAGTATGTATTCAGCATTGAGTTCCTGATCAGAAACCAGGCCGGCAATCGCATAAGAGGCAGCCATCTTCATCTCCTCAGTAATTTCAGATGCTCTAACATCCAATGCACCACGGAAAATGCCGGGGAAAGCAAGAACATTGTTGATCTGGTTGGGGAAATCAGAGCGTCCGGTTCCTACCACTGCAGCGCCTGCTTTGCGTGCCAGGTCGGGCATGATTTCCGGTACGGGATTTGCCATGGGGAATACGATCGGGTTCTCTGCCATGGATTGAATGTCTGCTTCGCTGACAACATTGGGAGCGGAAACCCCGATAAAGACATCAGCACCCTTGAGCGCATCGGCTAAAGTTCCGGTCAATTTTTGCGGGTTGGTCTTCTTGCTCATAGCCTCGTGAGCAGAGTTTAAGCCCTCCATTCCCTCGCAAAGGATACCAAATCGGTCGCAGAGAATCAGGTTTTTAACGCCAAGCTTTAACAAGTGGTTGGCAATTGCACATCCGGCAGAACCGGCACCGTTGATAACCAGACGAATCTCGTCTATTTTTTTGTTCACTACCTTTAAGGCGTTTAATACTGCTGCAGCAACCACGATGGCAGTACCATGCTGATCGTCATGGAAAACCGGAATATCGCAGATTTTCTTAAGTTTTTCTTCGATTTCAAAACATCTGGGAGCAGCAATATCCTCAAGATTGATACCGCCAAAGCTGCCGGAGATGTTGTAAATGGTTTTTACCAGTTCGTCAACATCCTGCGTTTTGATACAAAGGGGAAAAGCGTCGACATCTGCAAACTCTTTAAAGAGAACGCATTTACCCTCCATAACCGGCATACCTGCCTCGGGACCGATGTCGCCAAGACCCAGAACCGCAGAACCGTCAGTGATAACTGCAACCAGATTCCATCTGCGGGTAAGCTCATAAGATTTTTCGGGGTTATCTTTAATGACCAGGCAGGGTTCAGCAACGCCCGGTGTATAGGCGGTAGACAATGCTTCGCTGTCAGATACCTTGGTGCGGGAGATGACCTCGATTTTCCCTTTCCAATCATAGTGTTTATCCAATGCTAGTTTTTTAATATCCATGGGAAACGCCTCCTTTATTATATGCGTTTAGCATAGCACAAAGGGTATTTTTTGTCAAGAAAAAAAAGGAAACATAAGAAGAAAGGA
>JAZOWR010000209.1:0-7546 GCA_045659345.1 Ructibacterium sp. | reverse complement strand
AAAACACTGGCTAAAGTCTATCGCAAGGTTGGATTCATTCAGCCATAAGGAGGAAGCAGAATGCTTTTGAATAATAATTTTTATGTGTTACTTGCCCTGGCAGTTGCATTTCTGGTTTCCTTTGCGGCAACCCCAATGGTGACTTCCTTGGCGCATAAAATCAACGCCATTGATGTCCCCAAGGACAATCGTCGGGTGCATAAAAAACCAACCCCCTTGATTGGCGGACTTGCCATTTTTTATGGATTTATCGTCAGTGTTCTTTGTTTTGCCACCATAGAGAGGGAAATCGCAGGGATTTTGATTGGTTCTTTGATTGTTGTTATGACGGGAATCATCGACGATATGTCAAACATGAAGGCAATTATTAAGTTGCTCTGCCAGATTATTGCGGCAGCGGTTGCAGTCTATTGCGGCGTCAGAATCGAACATTTTGCCAATCCTTTTTTTGGATGGTTCGGACCGGAGTACCTGGTGATGAATTATTGGGTTTCGGTTGCAGTAACTATGATTTGGATTGTTGGTGTCTGTAATGCGGTTAACCTGATTGACGGCTTAGACGGTCTTGCGGTGGGTGTTTCATCCATTGCATCTATGTCTCTTCTGGCACTAACGCTAATCAGTAACAGCCCCAATGTAGCAATTCTCACTGCGGCTGTTGCAGGTGCAGGCTTTGGATTTTTGCCCTATAACTTTAATCCGGCAAAAATCTTTATGGGTGATACCGGAGCCTTATTTTTGGGATTTATTTTGGCGTGTATCTCCGTAGAGGGATTTTTAAAGCTTTCGGCGATTATATCCTTTGCAGTGCCGCTTTTGGTACTGGGACTTCCCATTTTTGATACCCTGTTTTCCATTGTCCGCCGAGTGTCCAAAGGTCGCTCTCCGATGTCGCCGGACAGAGGGCATCTGCATCACAGATTGTTGGACATGGGATTCTCTCAGCGACAGACTGTGGCAATTTTGTATACGATGACGGCGGCATTGTGTTTAACTGCAGTTGTCATTTCAATTCGCGGTTATCAACGGGGACTTTTGTTGATTCTTTCCATATTTGTAATCATCATGCTTTCGCTCAGATTGATGGGAGAATTGAAAGACCCTGCAAAACACAGCGATGCCAATCTTACCTTGGTGGAGGAAACTATCGATGAAGAAAATTAAGGTTATGACCATATTTGGCACCAGACCGGAGGCCATCAAGATGGCACCTTTGGTGAAAGAGCTGGAAAAGTATAACAACGAAATTGAGTCGGTTGTCTGTGTGACCGCTCAGCATCGTCAAATGCTGGATCAGGTTTTGGAGATTTTTAATATTAAGCCCGATTATGATTTAAATATCATGAAAGAACGCCAGACCTTGGTCGAGATTGCCAGCCGTTCCTTAGAGGGACTGGATGCGGTAATGAAGGAGGCAAAACCGGATATTGTCCTGGTGCATGGGGATACTTCCACTACCTTTGTGGGTTCTCTTGCGGCATTTTATAACCAGATTGCGGTTGGACATGTAGAAGCAGGTCTTAGAACTTACGATAAATATGCACCTTATCCGGAAGAAATCAATCGTCGAATTACCGGCGTCATTGCGGATATGCACTTTGCTCCTACCGAGAGCAACCGACAAAATTTGCTATCCGAGAAAACCGACCCCAATACCATTTATGTAACCGGTAACACGGTTATTGATGCCTTAAAAACCACTGTGCGTGAGGACTATGAATTTAAGGATGAGACCCTAAAGACGATGCCGTGGGATAGCAAAAAGGTGATTGTGATGACCGCTCATCGCCGTGAGAATCTGGGGGAACCTCTAAAAAATATCTGTATGGCGGTGAGGGAACTGGTAGAAGAATTCCCTGAAGTTGAAGTAGTATATCCCGTGCACATGAACCCGGCAGTGCGTGAAACCGCCCAAGAGATTCTGGGTGGCATTGACAGGGTAAAGCTGATTGAACCGGTCAATGCTGATGAACTTCATAATGCGATTAAGCGTGGATATCTGGTTCTCACCGACTCCGGCGGATTGCAGGAGGAGGCTCCCTCTCTAGGGAAACCTGTCTTGGTGTTGAGAAACGAGACAGAACGCCCTGAAGCTGTGGAGGCAGGTACTGTTAAGATTGCTGGCGTCAACAAGGAGAACATTGTGGCAATGGCACGGGAACTTTTGACCGATGATGCAGCCTATGCTAAAATGGCGAGGGCGGTGAATCCGTACGGTGACGGATTTGCGTCTAGGCGCATTGTAGAGGCTATTTTGGAGCATTTTAAAAAGAAACAGAAAAACTAAAAAATATTGAAAAAATGCTTGACATAATAAAAAAATTCTGGTAGAATATCATTTGTGCTCGCTAAAGGGCGAGCAATATGGCGGTATAGCTCAGTTGGCTAGAGCATGCGGTTCATACCCGCAGTGTCACTGGTTCGAATCCGGTTACCGCTACCAAAATGGCTCCTTGGTCAAGTGGTTAAGACTCCGCCCTCTCACGGCGGCTACAGGGGTTCGAATCCCCTAGGAGTCACCAGCAAAGCCCCGCAAATCGTAAGGTTTGCGGGGATTTTCTTTCGTAGAGAAGAATCTCTTGTAATAGGATATTGGATGTGATATACTACTCAAAGACAAAAGAGAAGGAGGAAGTTATTTGCGTACATTATGGGTATTGTTCAGCACTTTTTTTAAAATTGGTTTGTTCACCTTTGGCGGCGGATATGCTATGATTCCGTTGATTCAGCGTGAAATTGTAGAAAAGTATGGTTGGGTCACCGATGAGGATATTCTGGAAATTATTGCAATTGCAGAATCTACTCCCGGTCCAATTGCTATCAATATGGCAACCTTTATCGGTCATAAAAAAAGCGGGTTCTGGGGTTCTTTCTGTGCCACTTTGGGAGTGGTGCTTCCCTCGTTTTTGATTATTCTGTTGATCTCCTATATCCTTCGGGGATTTGAGGAAATTCCGGTAGTTAAAAATGCCTTTTTCGGGATTCGTGCCGGAGTTTTGGCGTTGGTATTTAAGGCGTTTTGGACTATGGCAAAAAAATGCCCTAAAAATTGGACCTCCTACGCCGTTGCCACGCTTGCCTTTGCGGCATCTGTTTTCTTTGGTGTGAATGTTCTTTTGATTATTCTGTCTGCGGCAATCATTGGTTTGGTTGCCTCTAAACTGGAAGCAAGGAGGGAAAAACAATGATACTACTTACCCTGTTTTTGACCTTCTTTAAAATAGGCGCCTTTACCTTTGGGGGTGGCTATGCGATGCTTCCCTTGATTCAGGCAGATGTACTTGCCCATGGTTGGCTGAGCCAGGAAGAATTGATTAACTTTATTGCAGTTAGCGAGAGCACGCCGGGCCCCTTTGCTGTCAATATTGCGACCTATATCGGCAGTGAGATGGGAGGCGTTATAGGCGCTGTTTGTGCGACACTTGGAGTGATATTACCGTCATTTTTGATTATTCTTCTGGTGGCTCGGTTTTATGAAAAATTTAGGACCAACACCATCGTCAGCGGTTGCATGTCAGGGCTCAAGCCTGCCGTGATTGGCTTGATAGGCGGTGCGGTAATATCGATTGGTAAGACGGTGTTTGTTCCTGATTTGGTGTCTATGCAGGTGTTTTATGACATCAAAACCTATGTTTCACTTGGCATTTTTGCGATTATGACGGTATTGGCTTTTCGCAAGGTGCATCCTATTTTCATTGTGGTGTTATCCGCTGCCATTGGTATTATTGCCGGATTCTTTCTATAGAGAAAAAAGAACCTCATGAGAGGTTCTTTTTTTGTTTATTCATCTTTTTTGCTGTGGCAGATATCTGACATACTGCACCCGCTGCATCCGCAGGAACAGGAGGATTTTCCCTGTTTGCGGTTGCGGATTTCCCGAATCACAATTGCCAGAAATACGCCAGCAACGAAAAGTGCAATCAGTGTAGTTGCTAAGATGTTCATAAAGCACTCTCCTTATTCTTCCTAAAGAGCAGATAGATTAGGGTGAGAAGAACCAGAATTGCTACGACGGTCCAAACACCAAAGCTTCCGCCGGTTAGAAAAGTTCCCAGTTGATATACAATCAGGGAAATGGCATAAGCAAATGCGGTCATGTAACCCAGAGCAGCGGCAGTCCATCTGGCGTTGTTCATCTCTCGCCTGATGGCACCCATTGCTGCAAAACAAGGGGCACAAAGCAGATTGAAAATCATAAAGGAGAAAGAGGCAAGTTTGCTGCCGCCAAAGAATTCCTGACCGATCAGGGCCAGTTTTGCGGATTCTCCAGCTTCCACCAGTTCAAACGCAAGGTCTGCATCTGCCATGGAAGAGAGAGAACCAAATACGCCGACGACCTCTTCTTTGGCAACCAATCCCAAAATGGTGGCAACGGCTGCCTGCCAGTTACCAAAGCCCAGAGGAATAAAGAGAAGAGCAATCCATTCGCCAATCACATTCAAAATAGAGGACTCATCACCATCGCCGATATAGTGGAATCCGCCCTCAAAGGTCAAACTGTTCAGTATCCAGATGAGGATACTTGCGGCAAGGATAATGGTGCCGGCTTTTTTAATGAATGACCAGCCTCGTTCCCATGTGGCACGGAAGACATTACCGCCAATCGGGAAGTGATAGGGCGGAAGTTCCATAACAAAGGGAGAAGGTTTTCCTTGGAATGCCTTGGTTTTCTTCAAGATAATACCGGAAACAATCACGGCACCTACGCCAATAAAGTAAGCAGCGGTTGCAATCCATGCGCTACCGTCAAAAAGAGCACCGGCAATCAAGCCGACAATCGGCATCTTGGCACCGCAGGGGATAAAACAGGTGGTCATAATGGTCATTTTGCGGTCCCGCTCTTGCTCGATGGTACGACTTGCCATGATACCGGGCACACCGCAGCCAGAGGCTACCAGCATGGGAATAAAACTTTTGCCGGAAAGACCAAACTTTCTAAAAATGCGGTCCATAATAAATGCAATACGGGACATATACCCTACATCTTCCAAAATCGAAAGGAGGAAGAAGAGAATTAACATCTGAGGTACAAATCCAAGTACAGCACCCACGCCGCCAACAATGCCGTCAGCGATCAGGCCGGTGAGCCACTCGGCACAACCAATGGATGCAAGGCCTGAAGTCACAGCAGGAACAATCCACTCGCCAAAGAGTGTATCGTTCATAAAGCCGACAGTCCAGTCGCCAATAGTACCGATGGAAAGCGTATATACCAGCCACATCACGGCGACAAAGATAGGCAGTGCCTGATTCCGTTTGGTAACCACTTGGTCAATCTTAGCAGAAACAGTGAGTTTGCCTGCATTTTTCTTTTTATGATACTTTTGAGTCAAAGCGGTGACATAGTCATATCGTTCGCTGATAATAATGCTTTCTGCATCGTCATCCAAGGCTTTTTCTACTGCTTTAATATCCTTTTCGATATGGGAAAGAGTAGTATCATCGATTCCTAATTCTTCCATGACCTTGGTGTCCCGCTCAAAAATCTTAATCGCATACCACCGTTGCTTGTCTTCCGGCATATGATGGACCGTTGCTTCTTCGATATGTGCAATTGCGTGCTCTACCACGCCGGAGAAAAAGTGAACTTGATTGGTTCTCTCGCTTTTGGCAGCGGCAATGGCGGCCTCGGCCAGTTCGTTCACGCCGTCCCCCTTCAGGGCAGAAACTTCAATGATGCGGCAACCAAGATTCTTGCCCAGTTCGGCAATATTGATTTTATCACCGTTTTTTCGGACAATATCCATCATATTAATGGCAATGACCACCGGAATCCCAAGTTCCATTAACTGGGTGGTCAGATAGAGGTTTCTCTCTAGATTGGTGCCATCTACAATGTTAATGATAACATCGGGGCGGTTGTTGATGAGATAATTGCGGGCAACAACTTCTTCTAAGGTATAAGGAGAAAGAGAGTAAATGCCCGGCAGGTCACAAAGAATGACATCTTTGTATTCCTTTAAATGACCCTCTTTTTTCTCAACCGTGACGCCCGGCCAGTTCCCCACATATTGGTTAGAGCCTGTCAAGGTGTTAAATAAGGTGGTCTTGCCGGAGTTGGGGTTTCCGGCAAGTGCAATAGAAATTGGCATATGTAGTACCTCCTGTAAGGCAGTTTTTTAGCAAAGGACGATAGGTTTAATCAACTAAAATCATTTCTGCATCAGCCTTCCTTATGGAAAGCTCGTATCCTCTGACGGTAATCTCTATCGGGTCACCCAAGGGCGCAACCTTGCGAACATAGAGCGTCACACCTTTCGTGATTCCCATATCCATAATCCGTCGTTTCACCGCACCCTCGCCTTGCAGTTTTACCACGGTGGCAGTTTTACCTACTTTGATATCTCTCAGTGTCTGCATACAAAGACTCCTTCCGTAAACGGTTAGCCTTAACTAACTAGTAGCAAGTTTAACACAGCAAATGGTATTTGTCAATACCTTCCTAGAATATTATAAAAAAGGACAGTCCTTTTTATGATAAGCACTTGATCATTGGTGCATATCATAGCAGAACTGTCCAAATAGTTATTTTGTTGTTTCCGCCTCGACAAGACGGGTTGCGCCGTAGCGTTCCCGCAGTGCGTTCTTTTGTATCTTACCGGTTGCGTTTCTGGGGATATCCGCAAAAATGATCTTTCTGGGGCGCTTGTATCGAGGAAGCGTCATACAGAATTCGTTGATTTCTTCCTCGGTTGCGGTTGCGCCGTCCTTTAGTTGGATAATGGCAGCGGTAATCTCACCCAAACGCTCATCGGGAAGACCAATGACTCCCACATCGCTGATTTTATCATTGGCACGCAGGAAGTCTTCGATCTGAACAGGGTAGATGTTTTCGCCGCCAACAATGATAACATCTTTTTTTCTATCAACCAGATAGATGAAACCGTCTTCATCCTGCTTTGCCATATCTCCGGTATAGAGCCATCCGTCCGGGGTCAAAACCTCGCGGGTGGCTTCGGGGTTTTTGTAGTAGCATTTCATGACGCCGTCGCCCTTGAGACAGAGCTCGCCGACCTCACCGGGTTGTGCCTCGTTGCCCTCATCGGTGATAATTTTAATTTTCCACCCATATCCGGGAATCCCGATAGCCCCCACCTTGTGGATGTTCTCAACACCTAAGTGTACCGCACCGGGACCGATGGATTCGCTCAAGCCATAATTGGTGTCATATTCGTGATTGGGGAAAATTGCCTTCCAGCGTCTAATCAGTGAGGGAGGGACAGGTTGTGCGCCAATGTGCATCAGGCGCCATTGTGAGAGCCGGTAGTCATCCAGACAAATATCACCGCGCTCAATCGCGTCTAAAATATCCTGAGCCCAGGGAACCAACAGCCATACAATGGAGGCTTTTTCATTGGACACGGTCTGCAGAATCCACTCCGGCTTGATACCGCGCAAAATGACAGCCTTAGAACCCGAAATCAAAGAGCCAAACCAATGCATCTTTGCGCCCGTATGATACAGGGGCGGAATACAAAGGAAGACATCGTCACGGGTTTGGGAATGGTGATTTTGTTCTACAAGACAGGAGGAAACCAATGCCCGA
>JAZOWR010000208.1:0-1519 GCA_045659345.1 Ructibacterium sp. | reverse complement strand
GTTCCTGGGCGGCATTTACCTCATCCCAATCCGCGCCATCCGCCTGCGTGTCCCGATAACCTTTATCGCAACCGTGGCACTGGGGACCTGGATTTTTGGCGGTTCGAACGGATTTTTCTCCGGCGACTGGCTGTACCAGATTCTCTCCGGCGGTTTGATGCTTGGTGCCTTCTTTATGGCAACCGACTATGCTACTACCCCCTTTACTCCAAAAGGTCAGATTATCTTTGGCATAGGCTGTGGTATCTTTACGGTACTGATTCGGCTCTGGGGCGGCTATCCTGAGGGTGTGTCCTACTCCATCCTCTTGATGAATGTGGCAACCCCGCTGATTGATAAAGTGACAGCGCCTCGTCGCTACGGTGTGAGCGTAAAAAAGGAGGCTGCATAATATGAAAGAAATTTCTGTGTTAACCGTAAAGCTTTTACTGATTTGTGCTATTGTGGCGGGATTGCTTGCCGGCGTCAACAGCATTACAACTCCTATTATTGCCGCAAACGAACAAGCAAGCTTTGAAGCAGCAATGCGTGAGGTTCTGCCGGAGGCATTCAATTTTGAGGCAGTTGCTCTTGACGGATTTATCCCCGCAGAAACCGGTGTTACACTCTCCTCGCTCTATCTAGCCGACAACGGCAGCTATGTTGCCAACGCCGTTTGTTCCGAAGGTTATGGCGGTGATGTCAGTGTAATGATTGGTATTACCCCGGATTTGAAGGTCAATCAGGCAAAGATTATGAGCATGAGTGAGACTCCGGGTCTTGGTGCAAAAGCAAATACTTCGGAATTTATCAATCAATATCAAGGTCTTGGTACAACCATTGCTGTTGTAAAAAACACGGTGCCTGACGGAAATCAGATTGTAGCAATTTCCGGCGCAACCATTACATCCAAGGCCGTTACAAAGGCAATTAACACTGCACTTGAGGCGGCTGCCTGGGCAAAAGGAGGGGATAGCAAATGAAGTCATCTGCTTGGAAAACATTTTTTAACGGATTAATAAAAGAAAACCCCACCTTTGTGTTGTTCCTGGGTATGTGTCCGACTCTCGCTGTTACTACCGGAGTCACTAACGCTATCGGCATGGGACTTTCCACCATGGCGGTACTGATTTGTTCCAATATGGTAATTGCACTTCTTAGAAACTTTATCCCTGATAAAATCCGTATTGCTTCTTATGTCGTCATTATTGCCGGATTTGTCACCATTATCGAAATGCTGATGAAAGCATATACTCCTGCGCTCTCTGCCAGCCTTGGCATCTACATTCCCCTGATTGTGGTAAACTGCATCATCTTGGGTCGTGCAGAGGCATTTGCCTCTAAAAACAGCGTGATTCACTCCGCATTTGACGGCTTGGGTATGGGTCTTGGCTTTACTTGTTCCTTGACCCTGATTGCCTCTGTGCGCGAAATCTTGGGAGCCGGAACTTTTGCAGGCATTCCCGTCTTTGGCGAGAGCTTTCAACCGGTTTCCATCATGATTCTTCCCCCCGGTGCGTTCTTAACCCTGGGGATTCTG
>JAZOWR010000207.1:0-2841 GCA_045659345.1 Ructibacterium sp. | reverse complement strand
AATATGTCAAGGGATTTTTAAAAGGAATTTAAAAAAAATAGAAAAAAAATAATTAAATAATTAAGGAATTTTTGTATACTTTGCCCTATAACTTTATCCACTGAATGTTTGGATTTCTTCGAAACCATGTCAATTGTCGCTTAGCATAACGGCGGCTTTCACGCTTGATTGTCTCTATGGCTTCTTCCAGAGTGCAGCTTGCATTCAGATAAGCAACCAGCTCTTTGTACCCAATTGCCTGCATGGCGGTCGCAGTCATGGGAATCCCTTTTGCCATAAGGGATTGTACCTCCCCAAGAAGTCCTTGTTCCATCATCAAATCTACCCGTATCTCAATTCGACGATAAAGGTCATCTCTATCTCTATCCATTCCGTAAACAGTGGCATCATACAAGGGTTCTTGCCTTGCCGCCAAATCGAATTCTGCCTTAGTTTTTCCGGAAGTTTTGATAATCTCCATGGTACGGACCATCCGCTTGAGATTGTTGGGATGAATTTGTTCTGCCGCCTTAGGGTCTGCCCGTCTTAAAAGTTCGTGCACCGCAAGATTTCCTTTTTCAGCAGCAAGTTGAATCAACTCTGCTCTGTAGGCATCGTCCCTGGCGTCCTCTGAAAAGGAAATCCCGTTTATGATACTATCCACATACAACCCTGTCCCTCCGCATAGAATCGGAGTTTTTCCCCTTGTAAGAATATCCTCTATACACCGTTTCGCATCCTCGACAAACTCAGCAACGCTATAGTTTCTGTCGGGGTCTATAATATCTATCATATGATGCGGAATCCCCTGCATCTCTGCAATTGTTGGCTTTGCAGTACCAATATCCATTCCTCTATATATCTGCATAGAATCACAAGAAACCACCTCGCCGTCTAGCTCTTTGGCAAGACGAATCGCATAGGCCGTTTTCCCAGACGCCGTAGGGCCCACTACACAAAAAATTTGAGGCTTTGACATCGAATGTCCCATCCCTTCTATAGCTTTCTCTTGAACATTTTCTCAACCTCTGTTTGCGTAAAGGTTATCCGAATCGGTCTGCCGTGAGGACAGGTCGCAACCTTTGTCTCTTCTTCCATTTTTAATACCCGTTCCGCTAAATCTTGCATCTCCGAATAAGAAAGACGCTTATTTGCCTTAATGGCATATTTGCAGGAAATCATATCCAATGCCTTCTCCTCAAAGTCTGCTACCGGATGTTTGCTTTGAATCGCCATAGCGTCGGCAAGTTCCAGAATCAACTCCCTGATAGCCGGCTCGTCTGATGCAATCGGCGTTGCGTGTACAATGACGGAATTCCCGCCAAAATCTGCAATCTCAAACCCAAACTCATCCAATTGGCGCAGATGCTCCAGAACCAGGTTCTTCTCCTGAAATTCCAGATTCAGCACCATGGGGCTAAGCAACATCTGAGAAAATTTTTCCTTATTTAAGTATGCCGCCTTTAATGTTTCAAACCGCAAGCGTTCATGAGCTGCATGCTGGTCAATCAAAAACATTTCATTTTCTCTTTGACAGACAATATAAGTATCAAACACCTGTCCAACCACCGTACATTTAGGTTGTTGAGAAATAGCCTCTGCAACCTCTTGCATTATTTCCTGCGTGGGTTCTTGCCGTGTTTCTTCTATATTATTAGTCGTTTGCTCCAATAATTGTTCCAGCGCTTTCTCACCGTCTTCGCGCAGAAAAGAAACCATCTTACGCTCTTGCGGAATGGTATTTTCCAGATATTTACGCACCAAGATGGGGGTTACTCTCTGTGATTCCATCTTTGGAGATGGCACCGAAAATCCCGGCTCTGCTACAGGTCTTGGCTGCAACGGCTCCGATTTTTCCTCTGTTTGATAAAGTGCGTTACGAATGGCACGGTATGCCACATCGTAAATTTGTTTTTCGTTCGCAAATTTCACTTCTGTCTTTGCCGGATGAACATTGACATCCAAAAGCTCCGGCGGCATAGTAATCTCAATGACAAAAAACGGAAACTTCCCTACCATCATGCTATTACGAAACGCTTCCTCTGCCACCTTGCCAATCACATGGTTTTTTACATATCTGCCGTTGATAAATAAGGTCTGGCGTGTACGGTTGCCCCTTGCAAGTTCCGGCTTTCCAACCACTCCGCGAATTTGAATCTTCTCCTCGGTATAATCAACAGCAAGAGTCGCCCTGGCATGGTCAAGACCATAAATCTGCAATATCACATTCTCCAGTTTTCCGTCACCGGAGGTCGCAAAGACCTCTTTGCCGTCACAGGTATACGAAAAAGCAATATTCGGTCGGGACAGCGCAATTCTTCCCAGCAGGTCTGCAACATAACCGGCTTCGGTGGAATCCTTTTTCAAAAACTTCATGCGTGCCGGAATGTTGGCAAAGAGGTTTTTGATCACCATAGAAGTTCCGTCACCACATGCAATCGCCTCTTTCCCCACGGGAATCCCATGGGAAAGCGCAAGATAGGTTCCCTCCTCCGCCTCAGCAGTTTTGGTAATCACCTCTACCTCTGCAACCGCACAAATACTGGCAAGCGTCTCACCGCGAAATCCCATAGTTCCAATCTGATAAAGGTCCTCAATTTGGGTCAGCTTGCTGGTAGCATGCCGCAAAAATGCGGTTTCCACCTGATCTTCGGGGATACCACAGCCATTGTCGGTAACACGAATATAGGCAATGCCGCCTTGCTTGATTTCCACATCAATCTTATCAGCACCTGCATCAATCGCATTTTCTACCAGTTCCTTTACCACCGCAGAGGGACGCTCTGCCACCTCGCCGGCAGCAATTTTGTCTGCAACATCCTGAGATAGTATCTGAATTTTCGCCACGGTTTTCACCTCTGC
>JAZOWR010000206.1:0-5546 GCA_045659345.1 Ructibacterium sp. | reverse complement strand
ATATGGACATAAAAAGTAAAAATACTCTTTACTTTAGAAAATCCTATGCTATAATAGAGAATAAAATCTTGGTAATAAGGAGTAACTGGAAATGGAAAAGCTCTCAAAGAAGTATGGTTTGGTAACTGCTGTTTGTATGGTAGTTGGAACCGTAATTGGCTCCGGTGTTTTCTTTAAAGCACAAAATGTGCTTGCAGCTACAGGCGGAAATATGCCCATTGGAATTATTGCATGGATTATTACTGGTTTCCTAATGATTATATGCTCTGCACAGTTTGCTATTATGGCAACAAAGTATGAAAAGGTCAGTGGTGTTATTGATTATGCAGAGGCAACATGCGGAGAAGTGTATGCTTACTACTTTGCATGGTTTATGGTAAATATATACTATCCGGGAATGACATCGGTTCTTGCATGGGTTTCTGCAAGATATTTTGGAGTCCTTTTCGGATGGAGTATGGTCGGGCCTGAAGTCATGGCTCTATCTGGTTTTTTTCTGATTGCTTCTTATACAATCAATGCACTTTCTCCAAAACTTGCGGGCAAATTTCAGGTTGGTGCTACCATTGTTAAACTGATTCCCATTACCTTGATGGCAATTATAGGTACGACGGTAGGTCTTGGAAACGGAACGCTTTCCAATAACTTTACTTCTGTGGTTACAGAGGCTGTTGGGGGGACTACAAGCAGTGGATTGTTTGCAGCGGTTGTTGCAACTGTTTTTGCATATGAGGGATGGATTGTTGCAACCTCCATCAATGCAGAGCTTAAGAATCCAAAAAGAAATCTTCCGCTTGCATTAATCATTGGATCCATAATTGTCGTAGCTGCATATGTTCTATATTTCATCGGTGTAGCCGGCGGAGCTAGCAATGAAGTTCTTATCAACGAGGGTGCTACAACCGCATTTAGAAATATATTTGGCGGTGTTGGAGGAACTTTGCTCAACATATGCGTGATAGTTTCATGTCTTGGTACACTCAACGGCCTTATGGTTGGTGTAACGCGCGGCATGTATGCCATAGCAGCCCGTAATGACGGACCGATGCCTAAAACCTTTGGGCAGGTTGACAAGGCTACCAACATGACAACCAATTCTGCAATTTGGGGATTGTTTGTGTGCGCACTATGGCTTATTTATTTCTATGGTGCAAACCTGACAGACGGCTGGTTTGGTGTTTTTGATTTTGATTCTTCAGAACTTCCTATTGTCACGGTTTATGCAATGTATATTCCCATTTTTATTGCATGGATGAAAAAAGAAAAAGAAATGAATATGTTTAAGCGGTTTGTACTTCCTTTGTTCTCTATCGTCGCTTGCTTGTTTATGGTTTTTGCTGCAGTGTATGCGCATGGCATTACACCTTATATTACGGCAAAGGCAAACGGTACATTTTCATTTCCGGTTCTGTTCTATTTGATTATCTTTATAGTTATTATGCTTCTGGGTACGATCTTTAAAAAGCCTTTGAAAAAAGAAATAGAGTAAAAAAATCCTGACATCCTTTTTTAGGATGTCAGGATTTTTATTGCTTAAGAAGATGATTTTGGATGGTAGAATTTTAAAAGCAGTGAGTTCATGATAACCGATACCGAACTAAACACCATTGCGGCACTTGCAAGTATAGGACTTAAAAATCCAAAGGCTGCAAATGGGATTGCAATCGAGTTATAGAGAAATGCCCAAAATAGATTTTGACGGATTTTTTTCATGGTCTTCTTGGAAAGATCGATGGCGATGGGAATTAGAGTTAAATCATCGCGCATTAGAGTAATGTCACAAGATTCAATGGCAACATCAGTGCCATTGCCCATGGCAAAGCCAATGTCGGCGGTTGCCAAAGCCGGAGCGTCATTGATGCCGTCGCCCGCCATAGCAACCCGATGGCCTTCCTTTTGCAAAAGAGCAATCTGTGCCGCTTTGTTGCCGGGGAGGACCTGGGCAAATATTCGGTCAATGCCCACCTGGTCCGCGATAGCCTTTGCGGTTAATCTGTTGTCGCCGGTCAGCATTAAAACTTCGCAACCGAGATTCCGTAATTGCTTGATAGCATGAATGGCTTCCGGTTTAATGGTATCTGCGACTGCCAAAAGTCCCATTAGTGTTCTGTCACTGCCGACAAACATTACTGTTTTTCCCATCTGTTCTAGCTGGGTTGCTTGATCCTCAAGTGCAGAGAAATCGATGTGATTTTCCTGCATCAGAGCTCGTGTGCCAATCACCCATTGAGAATCTTGAATTTTTCCGGTAACTCCTTTGCCGGTGATGGATTGAAAGTCTTGTACCGCGGGCAGGCTAAGGTGTTTTGTCTCCCTCATAATAGCACGAGCGAGGGGATGCTCCGATGCGGTTTCCAGCGCTCCAACAGCAGAGAGCAGAAAATCTTTATCAGAGTTTACTGCGACAATATCGGTCAGTGCCGGCTCTCCTTTGGTAATAGTACCTGTTTTATCAAAGACCACAGAGGTCAGTTTGTGTGCAGTCTCTAAGTATTCACCGCCCTTGATTAGTATACCGAGGTTAGCACCAAGGCCGGTTCCTACCATAATGGCAGTAGGAGTCGCAAGCCCAAGAGAACAAGGGCACGCAATCACCAGAACGGAGATGGCGTTTACAAGCGAAGCTTCTGCATTCTTGGTGAGCCAGAACCAGACAATAAAAGTAATAAGGGCAATAACAAGGATCGATGGTACAAAGATGGCAGAAACCTTATCGGCAATCTTTTGAATCGGTGCCTTTACACCTTGTGCACTGCGAACCAGTTTGATAATCTGTGACAGCGTTGTGTCCCGTCCGATGCGTTCGGCTTTCATTCGGAATGCGCCGGAAAGGTTAACAGAGGCGCAAAAAACGGAATCAGAGGGCCCTTTGTCGCAGGGGAGGCTTTCGCCCGTAAGCATGGATTCGTCAATAGAGGCGTTGCCGTCCAGTATCTTTCCGTCAACGGGAATTTTTTCTCCCGGTCGTACTAAAAGAATATCTCCGGATTCTACCTCAGCAAGAGGTATGGACTTAGGATTTCCGTCATTCCAAAGGGTTGCGGTCTGGGGTTGAAGTGCTATTAATTTGCTTATCGCATCAGAGGTTTTTGCGCTTGCTTTTCGTTCCATGTACTTGCCAAGCAGAATCAGAGTAATAATGCTCATGGAGGATTCAAAATACAGTCCCTCCATACTACCATGTACCGTGTTGCCGGCAAGAATGTTGTAAAGACTGAAGAAGTATGCCGTTCCCGTTCCTAAGGCTATAAGAACATCCATATTGGGGCTCAGTGCCTTAAGGGCAAAAAAACCATGCTTATAAAATCGCCAGCCAATTAAGAACTGCACCGGTGTTGCCAAAAGCAGTTGAACCCAGGGATTATGAAGAAGAGGAAGATGTATTCCAAACCAATCCAGTATCATTCCGCAGAGTAACGGGATGGTCAAAGCGGCAGAAGCAATCAAACTTTGCTTTAATGATCTGCTCTCGCTTTTTGCGGTATCAATGAGGGCATCTTCCTCAAGAAGTTCAGCCTCAAAGCCCATGTTTATAATTTCTGCAATCATATCGTCCGGAGAAACACATGTCTCATCATAGTGAACGCTTGCAATACCTACAGTCAGGTTTACAGCAGCGGATGTAACGCCTTCCATGTTGCTAAGTACACGCTCGATTCTGCCTGAACATACCATGCAGGTCATACCACTGATTTTTAGTTCTTGATATTTCATACAATCAACTCCTATGGCCATAGTATATCACACTTGGTTAGTGGTGTCAAACCGGTTTGACAGATGTAATATTTTATGATAAAATGTGCCAAAGGAAAGGCGGTGCTGATATGAGAAAGATAGTGGCAGTATGTTTGAGTGTCATTTTTCTGGTCACCCTTACGGGATGCGGAGCAAAAAGCGATGCAACCGAGGCCTTTGAAACAATGATGACAGCATTCATGAGCGGAGAACGAGAACAGATTAGACTGTATTATGATTTTGAAACTGCGACAGAACAAATGATTGCAGAAAACAAGGATGAGTTAATCGAAGAAATGTTGAAAACTCTGCAGAAGATGGAATATAAGGTGTTATCAAGCAAAAAAACGGATAGTACTCATGTGGAATTAAGGCTAGAGGTTACCACGCTTGATTCAGCTGAGATTATAAATCGCTTTGTTGAAAAAATGATGGTGTTGGTATCCAACGAAGATTACCAGACGCGCGTCGGGAGTATGAGTCAGGAAGAATACCAAGGTCTTTTGGCAGAGCAAATGCTCAGTGTTTTGAGTCAGGAGGATATCCCAACCGTGCAGGAAACCTTAGAGATAGGCATGGAAAAACAATCTGGCGTATGGAACATCAGCCAAGGTAAGAATGAATTTTTAAACACAATTTTTGTAAACCTCGTTCAAGCTGTTACTTCTTTAGTATAACCCAAAAATCTCTTGCATAGAATAATGCAAGAGATTTTTCTTATAAAGGAGCGGATAGCTATGTTTCATACGATTCATTTGAGAAAGCTGATAGGTAGTCTTGCAATTACACTGGGCGTTGGGTTTTTGACCGGCTTTCTTACAGGAAACCAAAGCGGGATTTATCAAACTTTAAATCAACCCCCTCTTGCACCGCCGGGATGGGTGTTTGGGGTAGTATGGACGGTTCTTTATTTTTTGATGGGCATTGCGCTTTATTTTGTTCGAATAACGCCGGGAGAGCATAAAAATGCTGTTACAGCCTTTGCGGCTCAACTCTTTTTAAACTTTTGCTGGCCGTTGTTGTTTTTCGGATTGCAGCTTTACTGTTTCTCTGCCATTTGGCTTTTCGTGTTGCTAATTGCTGTTGCAATTACAACAGTGTTGTTTTTTCAAGTTAAACCTGTGGCAGGATGGCTTTTGATACCGTATTTCATTTGGTGCGTATTTGCACTGTATCTTAACATTGGAATCTGTGTATTAAACTGAGGCGTCAGAGAGTTGCTTGCGCAGTTCCTTCAACTTGCACAAAATGTTATCATACTGGCTTTGAAACACCTGAATTTGGTAGATGCAAACATCAATGGTTACTGCCTCGTGTAGGTAGTTAAAATTATTCCATGCAGTATGCAGATTTTTCTCTGCGCAGGCAAGCTCCTTAAGCAGAATACTGTGTTCTGCTTTTAATGCATCAAAACGGGCCTTCTCTGCACGGCTTTGGCGGCGTGTGACCGAAATCGGATGGTTTATTTTCATGGGAAGAGTCTGGGCGTTCATACAAATCCTCCTTTGAGCAGAGCAATGGCTCTGCTCTTTTAGTATAGGATAAAAAGTTTTAATGTATTCACAGAATTTTCATACATTTCTTGTAATTTGTGATAAAATGGTGTAAGATAACAAAGGAGAGAACCGAAAGGTGTGATTTGTGATGTCAAACAAACAGACAATATTGATTGTGGATGATGAAGTGAATATCTGCGAATTGATTCGTTTGTATCTGGAGAAAGAAGGCTATCAGGCCATTATTGCCAACGATGGTCAGAAGGCGATTGACAAGTTTAAGGAGTTTTCGCCGAATTTAATAAGTCGGATCGT
>JAZOWR010000205.1:0-6219 GCA_045659345.1 Ructibacterium sp. | reverse complement strand
CATAGATGCCAGTGCCAGAGCACCGGCACGGCCTTTGTCCCTCTCTCTTTGCAATACTCTTTCTTTACTGTTCATAAGCACTATTTACCCCCTCACAATACGCAGCATCAAGTTCATCCCAGGTTACGGCATCGGCTCCCTGGGTTTCCTCTTCTTCCGGTTCTTTAACGGACGCCTTCCACTCTTCCCAGGCTTCAACGTCCGGAGAAATGTTGACAACGGCGTTTCCCTCAATCGTCAGTATGACAAATCCGTTATATTTCCCGAACTCTGGCAAATGTTCTTCCGGGAAATCAACAAGCCCCTGGACGTGTGTACTCTGTGGCGGGTTATATCCGCCGGTGTCATTTTTATTAGGATTGATATATAACATCGCTTTACCCCCAAATAGTAATTTCATAATGATAAGAACTTGCATTCATGGCACCTCTGGCCGTGCCAGCACTCCAATAAAGACCGGTGTCGGTTATGGTTACAGTAACCGGCACTTCTCCGCCAAAATTTGTTGTTGATTCGTTTGTACCAAAGGAACGGCCTTTTGCTGTGCCAATAATACAGACATCGTTTGTGGTCTTGCATGTAACAACGGCCATTTTGGGACGAAAACCACACTCCACACCGCAAGACGTTGACCCATTGCCGGAATATGTTGTATAAAACACCTTGCCAAGGTATTCACTGGGGAAACCGCTATCTTTAATGCTTTTACACGATTTGTCGCAAAGGACCGCTACGGTGCCAGCGCCTTTTCCATAAGGAGCACACGGAACAAAAACGCCTGCGTGGTATTCATAACCCACACTGTCAATGTCGGTCGGGCATCCGCTACATTCGGCAATAGTAGCATTTTCGTATTTGTCCCCCGTCTCGGTGTTGATAACAACGCCACCCATCGCAAGGAAATTTTCGCCATGTGCAACGATTCTATTGTTAATCAAAACTAATTGCATACATTAAACCTCCTTTGCGTCAAAATGTGATCCGTTATATACAAGCTCATATTTTCTATTTGGTTGTAGAATTGTATTAATAATAATCCCGTTTAGTTTGTTTGTGGTTACTGAAAACCCATCAACATTTGACGGTGTTTGTATAAGTATAATTTGCCCCGTGTGCCAAGTGCTGGGGACATCGTTTGTTATTGTGTATTCATTGCCATATGTTGACACTTCATATTCGCTTATACCAAATTCGTATATATTTACACCCGTTGTGCTTGCTGTAAAGTTTAATCTATACTGCGAGTATTCGCCCGGGTTTGGAATTGTGTATTCTGTCAAATCATCTGGCTTTTCCGTTGTGGAAAAAAGAGTATCCCAACTTGTACCATTTTTTGAGCCTTGAAACTCTGTTGTCACCTGGTTTGTATAGTTATCGGCACGCATTGCTATTTTGTATTTTTTTATTTTAATTGGTGCGGGGAATGTTATCTTGAACGTAACTCCACCGCTGTTGCTCCGGTATTCTGTGTCCATATCGCCGTCAAGTGCTTTTTCGGGCGTGTACCCGCTGGCGTAAAGGTTGCTAACCTCAACCACATATGCCCCAGAAACGCCTCGCAATTTATTCGCATCAAGCACCCAGCCACTTGTTGGAATAGGGTTGACTGTCAATGTTTGCGAACTTGTCACCTTTTGGGAAATGGACGCTTGATAATATCGCCCCGTCAATCTGCTATGCGTGATACTCTGCAATAACGCCTTGTTTATTGGCGTACCTTCCACAATCGGTTTGTCCGCCCTTTCCATATCAAAAGTGTTGGGTTGCCCTGCAACCGGGGACAATGTAACCCGTCCCGGATAGTTCGGCACCCGGTCTTTGAAATCAATCTCTTTCATGCTTCCCCCTCCTTATATTTCACCGCAGTAAAGCTCCCCGCAATAATACGGCTTTGCATTTGTTTTTGTTAGCAGTTCGTCAACATCAAGAAGAATCTGCTCTATATCATTTGCACCTTGAAAGTCAAGTTTCCCCAGAATGTTTGGTGCCTCCGGGGTTGTCTTGTACCACGCTAAAGCATCACGCACAACATCAACGGCTTTAACAAACGAAGCATAATCTTGACGGGTCGGAACATCTTCCTCCGTCCAGTCTGCTTTTGGCACGAATTCAATCCCGGTAAGATAACCGGCTTTGATAAGCTCATTCCGCAGATATGAGAGGGCAGCCCCTACACGATTTAGGTCGCTGGTATTATAGGAACCCTTCATATTGGATTCCCATTCCTCCAGTTCCGCTTCTGTCATTCTGGCAATGCCTTTGTCCCGGAGTTCACGCCATCGCAAGACATCGGATGCCGTTCTGTCTGTTATCATATTTTCAAGCATATGTCAACCGCCCCCTAATCAAGTAAAAATTCAGTTTCGCTTGCAGTAATGCCGGACATCGTCAACGTCATTTTTAGAACGTTTGCGTCCGATACATCGCCCCAGGGCATCGTTACTGTCGCACGGTCTCCCGGCTTCTGTCCGCTCAAGATATGCTTTGCAGAGTAAATATTCCGTCTTGCATGATATGCCATAATCGCATCCGCTCTCTCTTGTGCCATTTCGCCAGTAATCAAGTAGCATTCCTCATATGCAATCCGGTTTATTAAGGTGTTGACGCTTGTGTTCGGGTTTTTGGCATATTTCCACGCTGGAACGCATTCGTATTTTTTACCCTTAAATTCAATGACATTATCCTCCCAGTCCGGCTCTTTGTCTGCTATGTCATAACCGACAACGGAAACATCCGTTATCATATCCGAAGTGCTAACTTTACCCCCGGCGTATGTTTCCGATGCCGGTATCTCTGCACCAGCTCCGGTCTTCGGCAAAAACATCTTGATTTTGTTTGTCCCGGACGTATCAACACACGCACCCAGAGCAAAGGCGATTTGCTGGAGCGCTTCACGCCTTGTCTTTTCCGGCATAATAAGTCCCCGTAAAGTCCGGCCAACCAGTTCCGGTGCAAGTACAACCTCAAATGCATCCCCGACAACATCCGCCGCAATAACTGCAACGTCTGTATCTTCAAGCCAGATTCCACCATCGTAGGTGTCAAGGTCAAGGACACCAATTGCATCCTGGCAAGATATACTGTAATTTTGACCGCTCTGTCTCTCTCCATTTTCAACGTAATAAACACCGATAAGGGCATCATCTTCGTATGCTTCCACCGGTTGCTTTTTCTGGAAAATAATATCCGCATTTGTTGACACATGAAATGACGCATCCAGGACATTGATGGGGACAGAATCGGAAATCAAATCTATTTCATGAATAGCCTTGACGCTTGTCAATTCCGTTCCGTTAAATTCCCGGACAATACCAACGCCGATATATTCAAGTTTCAACCGCCTTTTCGGAAGATTTGTTTTCTCAAAGTAAATAGAAATGCCGTTGAAAGCCTCCACAGTGTTTTCTAAGGCGTAATTTGAGGAAGATGGATAAAAGACCCCTCTATCCCTTTCAACGCCATCCTGCGTCCAAATAACGGTTATCTGGGAGCAATATTCATTTACACCCGGGGCGAATCTTAATGTCAGCCCCGTTGCTGTGTATTTTTCGTCAAATTCAAGGACAACCTGGGGAGGATTTGCAAACAAGCCATTGTCCCCACTTAATTCCGTGCTCCAGAATGCGAACTTTTGCGAACCTCTGGGAATAAAGTTTCCATCAAGCCCCCAGCCGTTATGTTCACACGTTGCAATTGTCCCGGAGGAAACCCCGAAGGGAAGGACACCGGGAGAAGAAAATTCCTCCCACGGTGTCGCAGATACCGCCGCATCATCCGCAGCCCCAATGGCTAAGTCTTTGTAAATCAATTTCACTGCCATATCTTCACCGCCTATTCCGGGTTGATTTGATTCTCTATGGGCCGGAATTCAACTGTCAGTTCCCCCCAGTAGATAACCTCGTTGTCCTCGTCAATGTGTGAAACGTTTCTGTCGCATATGTTATATGCTGCCTCATAGGTGATCGTCTTTTGATTGTGTACCGCTTCAATAAAAACTGATTGCTTAATACTGCCGAAAAGATAATCATACAAGTCGTCAAATAACACCGGGTCTGCGTCCGGGTCAAATGTGATAGCGTGTCCAATCTTAATGCCGGTTATATCCCGAATCTCTCTATCTCTTGAAATGGCAGTACCACTGTTGGCACCTTCCAGGATTTCGGTCTTTTCTTGGATGGCTGTGACTATCGCATCAAAACTCATCCCATCAATCTTACAGAGTAAAATCATCCTTTAGCACCTCCCAGCGAAATCTTACCGCCGACACGGATCGTCTCTGCCCCTCCGGTGTCAACTGTTGCCCGGCCTAATTCTCGTCCGTTAAGTTCAATAATAATAGGACGCATTGTGCCGGAACCTCTTCGGTATTCTCCGGCAAGGCTATTGATACCCGCAGTCTGGACACCTACCGCACGGGCAAGGTCCGCAAAGCCGGTGTCTGCCGCTCCGCTATTTGTAGCAAAACGTGCATTTTCTGCCATAACAGTTGCCCGGAGGTTCGCTGTCAAGTTTGACATATCCGCAGCCATTGTCTTCTTAATAGCAGAAACTTTGCTTTTCCATCCCTCGATGGTACCCAAACCAAGGTTTGCCCCGACCTCGTCAGCCATCACCTTGGACGGGCTATGGATGCCCGCTTCTAACTTTGCGGCACCAATAGCATTTTTGATAACGTGCTCCATTTGTTGAGCAAGCATTCCTTCTTTGCTCTCAATACCGTTGATAAGTCCGTCCATCATCGAAATGCCAATCTGGGTATATTCGCCAAGTTGGTCTCCCAGAACTTCCAGGCCGGTATTTCCCGCATCTTCCATGCCGATTGCAATATCTTCCGCAAGTTCGACAAAGGCTGTTTTGTAGTCCTCTTGCAATGCGAAGAATTCATCCGTTGCATCAAGTCTCAACTGCTCAATTTCTGCTGCAGTCGCTTCCGGCATGGATGCCAGTTCCTCTGTTGCCGCTTCCTCTGCAAGTTTGTTTTTCTCTTCCCAGAGTGCAACATATTCTGCAAGTTGCTCCTCGGTCATTTTGTTAATGGCTTCAAGTTGAGGAAGGGCATCAACCCCCATGCCTTTCATTTCTTCAATGAATGCTGGGTTAACACCTTCTTTTGCCACCAACGCATCAAGGGCGGCGTTGTATTGCTCTAAAATATCTGTCTGTGATTTAAGATTTTTGATTAAATCCGTACCCTTGACAGCATCGCCCTTTTGTGCTTCTTCAAACAAGGACAATCCGCTCTTGATAGAAGAAACCCGGCTTGCAAAGGCATCATCATACCGCTTATTTGCCGCCTCGATATCCTTTGCCAACTGGTCTTGAATCTTGCCGACATCATTGACATAACTCTCTTCCAGTTTGACAAGGTCATTGAGTTGCTTCTCATAGGTGGATGCATAACTCGTTATCGCCTTTTCCTTCTCTTTGGCAATGTCAAGTTCCGCCTGCAAGGTCTTCTTCTGGGCGTCAATCTGGTTTTTGTTTGCATCCGTCCGCTTTTCCTCAAGGGCTTTTATTTCATCTTCCAGAACCTTGACTTGTTCCGCTGCACCCTTCTTGGCTTCCCGGATGGTTTTTTCGCTCAAATCCGCCAGAGCGTCAACTGCCTTGTGTCCATTGTCTGCGATACCTTCCGCAAGACCAAGAACAAGCATTTCGCCGACCTCGTCACGCATAACACGGGATGGGGATTTGATACCCAGGATTTTCTTTGCAATACCAATCAAATCATCGAACAAGCCGGAGAACCAAGATTTCAAATTTTGCCACGCATTCGAAATACCCTTTTTGATGCCCTCGATGATATTTTTACCAATGTTCAACATATCGGACATCCTGGACGTGAACGCAGTTTTGATGTTGTTCCACACCGTGCCGAAGAATTGACCAACCGCAGAAAAGGCGTTTTTTATGGCGTTCCAAGCATTTAAGAAAATAGTCCCAAACCATGAACCAACCGCCGAAAAAACGCCCTTGATGGTATTCCATATTCCGCTAAAAAATGAGCCAACCGCAGAGAAGGCCTTTTTGATACCCTCCCAGGCGGCGGCGAAAAAGTCTTTGATTTTGGCAACCGCATCCTTGAACCATTCAAGTGTTGCGGCCCACGCCTTTTGAAACCAATCGGCCACCGCTTTTGCCGCATCTTTGATGATTTCCCACAAACCGATCCAGAAATTCCGGAATCCTTCGCAGTTATTCCATAGAATCATAAAACCG
>JAZOWR010000204.1:0-5581 GCA_045659345.1 Ructibacterium sp. | reverse complement strand
CAATCGTCTGGGGCTTGCACTAATGCTCGACACTCACCTCAAGAAGATTAACAAAGACATGGACTCAATTCTCGATAGCGAACTTAAATTAGCCGATGAGAAAAAGGGTCTGTTCAAAAAGGCCGATGAAACATCACCATTCTGTCAGTTTCAGGAAACCCTTAAAGACTCCTGTTACGCCTGCAGACGCCTTAATATAAGAATGGACAGCTACTTTGAAACATTCTTTTACCTCTTTAAAACAGAAGAGGATTTCAGGCAAAAAGTATCGAAAAGCAAAGGTTTTTGTCTTGACCATTTTGCCAGAATTGTAAAAGAGGGAAAGGAAAAGCTTAATTCAAAAACATATCAGCAAATGCTCCAGATGCTTGTTCCAATCCAAAAAGAAAACTTCAAACGTATTGAAGAAGAGCTTGACTGGTTTATCCAGAAGTTTGACTATCGTTTCCAGAACGAGCCCTGGAAAAATTCAAAAGATTCAGTTGAACGCAGTATATTAAAAATTTCAGGCTTATCAGTTGAAGAATAGGCACAAAGACTTTAGCCGAAAATGAATTTTTGCCTTTAAAATCGGGGTTTAGTTATTCACTTTCGGCTAAATTTTTAAATTTTGTATTGACATACTTATAAAGATATGATATTATATTTAAGCTGTTTGGAGATGGTCCGGTAGTTCAGTTGGTTAGAATGCCAGCCTGTCACGCTGGAGGTCGTGGGTTCGAACCCCATCCGGATCGCCAACTTGCTGCCCTAGCTCAGTAGGTAGAGCACTTCCTTGGTAAGGAAGAGGTCGGCGGTTCAAATCCGCTGGGCAGCTCCAAAAACCCGTAACCAAGGTTACGGGTTTTTTGTTTTGTTATTGACCTTTTGGTTATTGTACAATTCCCTTTAATCCAAAAGGCACGCCTAGGCGTGCCTTTTTATATGCCATAAAACCGCTTACCGTTTTCGGTAGTTATTGTTATCAGTTCCTCTAAGGAAACCCCTTTGATTTCTGCCATCTTTGCTGCAACATAGCGCACATATCCGCTAAAATTCCGCTCCCCACGATGAGGTTCCGGTGCCATGTAAGGACAATCCGTTTCCACCATCAGCCGATCCAATGGGACAGCAGCACATGCCTCTAATGCACGACGGGCATTTTTGAAGGTTAAAACACCGGTAAAGGATATCATAAACCCCATCTTAACCAATTGTTTTGCAGTCTCAGCACTACCGGAAAAACAATGCATAACACCGTTGCTGATTTCCATTTCCTTTAAAATCTCAATGCATCTGCCCTTGGAATCTCGGTCATGAATCACTACCGGCATTTTGAGTTCCTTGGCAAGCTCCAACTGCCGTCGAAACCAGAACTGCTGCAGGGTAGGATCTGCGTCATCATAATGGTAATCAAGACCAATCTCACCAATGGCACGCACCTTGCTGTTCTCAAGTGCAAGGCTGCGCAAAATATCTATATCCTCCTCCGTCACACCAAACACATCACCAGGATGAATCCCCACGGTGGCATAGATAAAATCATAGCGGTTGGCAAGCTCCACCGACTGATAAGAGGTTTTGATATTTGCCCCAATGTTGGCAACCAAACCAACCCCGTGGGACGAAAGGCTTTGTATTACAGCATCCCGGTCCTTCTCAAACCGCGGATCATCATAATGGGCATGGGTATCAAAAAGCATAACGAATTCTCCCTAGTTTGTATTTTCCGGTTGATTATACCACAGTTTTATGATATAATCAACTCAAAATCCTGAAATGGAGTTGAATTTGTATGACCGCAATTGAAGAATTGAATCAAAAGGGCAAGCTTGCTAAGGACGCCTCCTACCAACTGGCAGTTCTGCCTACCGAAACGAAAAATCAGGCACTTCTTGCCATGGCAGATGCTTTGTGCAAAGAAACCCCCTTCTTGCTTGAAGAAAATGCAAAAGACCTCGCACAGGGTGAGGCAAACGGGATGAGCAAGGGCCTTTTGGATCGCCTGGCGTTAAGCGAGAGTCGTATTGACGCTATGGCAGAGGGGCTTAGGCAGATTGCTGCGCTTAGCGACCCGATTGGTGAGGTTCTTACCCAGACCACCCGTCCCAACGGCTTGGAGATTAAAAAAGTACGGGTTCCACTTGGGGTCATCGGCATTATCTATGAGGCTCGTCCCAATGTGACCGCCGACGCTGCCGGACTTTGTATCAAGTCAGGTAACACCGTGATTCTGCGGGGCGGAAAAGAGGCCGCATATTCCAACCGTGCCATTGTAAAGGTTATGCAAAAGTCCGGTTACGGTGCAGGGCTTCCCACAGGTTCTATCAATCTGGTAGAGGACACCAGCCGGGAGAGTGCAACTGCACTGATGCGCCTTAATGACTATCTGGATGTAATTATTCCCCGCGGCGGCGCAGGCTTAATTCGTGCGGTGGTAGAAAACGCCACCGTCCCTGCCATTGAAACCGGAACCGGAAACTGCCATGTATATGTGGATGCCTCAGCAGACCTTGCGATGGCAAAAGAGATTGTAATTAACGCCAAGACCCAGCGTCCCTCTGTCTGCAATGCAGAGGAAAAGCTCCTGGTACACACATCCGTTGCTAAAACCTTCCTGCCGGATATGCTATCTGCGCTTGCCGAGCGCAATGTTACCATTATCGGTGATACAAAAACCTGCAGTCTGTACCCCGATGCGATTCCTGCTACCGAGGAGGATTGGGGCACTGAGTATTTGGATTTAAAGCTAGGTGTTAAGGTAGTCGACTCTCTGGAGGATGCAATTTCGCACATCAATTGCTACAACAGCAAGCACAGCGAGGCAATTATCACAAACGACCCTTCTGCTGCCCAAAAATTCCAAAATGAGGTCGATGCTGCAGCGGTATATGTAAATGCCTCCACCCGGTTTACCGACGGTTTTGAGTTTGGTTTTGGCGCCGAAATCGGCATCAGCACCCAAAAGATTCACGCAAGAGGTCCTATGGGACTTGCAGAACTGACCTCAACCAAATATATGATTTGCGGAACCGGTCAGACACGGGGGTAATTATGAAAAAGGCACCCAAGACCAACGCCATGCGATATCTGGAAAAACATAAGATTCCTCATAATGAACTGCTGTATGAAAGTGACGGGTTCATGGACGGCGTTTCTATCAGCCAAAAGCTAGGGCAACCTCCGGAAAAGGTGTTCAAAACCTTAGTTACTGTAGGCAAGAGTAAAACGCACTATGTCTTTCTGGTTCCTGTAGCTGAGGAACTGGATTTAAAAAAAGCTGCCAACTCGGTAGGCGAAAAGTCTGTGGAGATGATAGCAGTCAAAGAACTAACACCGCTAACCGGCTATGTGCGGGGTGGTTGCAGCCCGCTGGGAATGAAAAAACAGTTTAAAACTGTGGTACATTCCTCTGCCTTAAGCCACGAAACTATCTGTTTCAGCGGCGGAAGGCTTGGCGCACAGATTGAACTTGCGCCCCATTATCTTGCCGAACTGATTCAGGCTGAATTTTGCGACATTATCATATAAAAAAGTGCTATCTAAACAGATAGCACTTTTCGTTTACTTATGGTATTTTCCACCGTGATTGATGTTGAACGCCCGATAGACTTGTTCGAGCAAAATCACACGCATTAACTGATGGGGAAAAGTCATGGGTGAAAAACTTAATTTCATATCTGCTCTTTGCTTGACCGCGTCACAAAGCCCCATAGATCCGCCAATCACAAACACACGATGGCTGACTCCCGACGATGCCAAATGGGAGAATTGATCCGCCAACTGTTCTGATGAGAGCTGCTTTCCCTCGATACAAAGGGCGGTCACATGGGCACTGTCAGGAATTTTTTTTAAAATTCTCTCCCCTTCTTTTTCCAGCACCTGATTTTTCTCCCGCTCCGAGGGATTGTCCGGCGTCGCCTCATCCGGTACTTCAATCAGCTCCAGCTTGCAATAGCGTTGCAGACGCTTTTGATACTCCAAAATAGCGTCTGTGAAATATTTCTCCTTGATTTTGCCCACGCATATAACTGTAATGGTTATCATCGGTTAAATAGCAAAATAGTAGCCAACGCCACGCTTGGTCATAATATGACGAGGCTGAGAAGGATCATCCTCTATCTTCTCACGGACACGGCGGACGGTAACATCCACAGTGCGCACATCACCGTAATACTCATAATCCCAAACATACTCAAGGAGTGCTTTTCTGGAATAAATCTTGTTGGGTTGTGCCGAAAGGAACTTGATCAGCTCAAACTCCCGCACCGTCAGATCAATAAGCTGACCATTCTTGTAAAGTTCATACCGATTGCAATCCAGACGGAAGCAACCAACATCAACAATATCGCTATCACCTGCTTGAGCTGCCGGCTCAATCTCCGTACGGCGCATATTTGCCTTGATACGGGCAAGGAGTTCCCGCACGCTAAAGGGTTTGGTCACATAGTCATCTGCACCCAGTTCTAGTCCCAAAACCTTGTCCACTTCTTCTTCGCGGGCAGTAATCATCAAGATCGGTACTGACGAAGTTTCGCGAATCTTCTTGCAAACCGAGAACCCATCTAGCTTCGGCAGCATGACATCTAATAAAATTAGATCAGGCTCTAAATTAGATGCCTTAAGGACCGCCTCTTCGCCGTCATAGGCTTCATAAACGGTATATCCCTCGTTCTGCAAGTTTAATTTTAAAATATCAACAATACTTTTTTCGTCGTCCACAACCAGAATTTTCTTTCCCATGTTTTCCACCCCCGGAATTTTATCAAATACTTTGTCAGTAAAGACCGTACTCCATTGGATCTTGGAATATTCCGTCTCTCTTTATCTCAAAATGCAGATGCGGTCCTGTGCTGTTGCCGGTGCTACCCATATAGGCAATTTTTTCACCCTGCATCACACAATCTCCCTCAGAGACCGCCAGTTCATCACAATGGGCATACGCTGTTTCAAAACCGTTACCGTGGTCAATAAGCACATAGTTCCCGTAGCCCTCTGTCCAGCCTGCATATACCACTCTGCCGCTGTCTGCTGCCAGAATCTCAGTGCCGGTGTCGTTGCCGATGTCAATTCCATTATGCTGCCTGCCCCAACGGAAACCAAACTCTGAAGTCAATACTCCCTGTGTCGGTTGCGCAAAAGAGCCGGTTGCTGCAAATGGATTTTCTTTCGGGCCCGCTGCCTCTAAAGGCCCTTGTACCTGCTGGGCAGCAACTAGCGAACCTCCGTTTTCTCCGGACGGCAAAGAATTCACAGACACTACAAAGCAGATTCCTATCCCCAAAAGGAACAAGACTTTTGCTGCACCGGACACAAAATGTTTCCACATTTGTTTTTCTCTGTAATCAAGCAAGATTCCATCTCTCCCACTTATCTAAATTTAATATACAAAATCAGCATATTAAATTTATATTACAGATATTCTAATTTTAAACTAGTGATAAGAAAAAATCAAGTCATTTTGCTAATTTTTTTTAAAAACAAGCAATTGCCATGCAGCTTTTTTTGTAATTTTGCCAAAAAAATACATTGTCGTGATTTTCCCATGGAAATTTCCAAAAAAGGCTTGACAATCCCAACCCCGCATGATATACTTTTTAAG
>JAZOWR010000203.1:0-6749 GCA_045659345.1 Ructibacterium sp. | reverse complement strand
GAAATGGCAAGTTAGAACTTTTCGCTTATTTTTGTTACAACATGAACAAAATTTTATTATTGCACAAATTTAAAAATGGGCTGCCTCACTAAAAAGTGAGATAGCCCGTTTTCTAACATGAAATCTTACACAAAATGGTATTAAACCCGCCTATTTTACGCCGTTTATTTATCCAGCGGCTTCATTGTTGGGAAGAGCAGGACATCACGGATGGAAGAACTGCCGGTAAGGAGCATAACCAAACGATCGATACCGATTCCCAGGCCACCTGTGGGGGGAAGACCGTATTCCAAAGCATTGACATAGTCTTCATCCATCATATTTGCCTCGTCATCGCCTTTTTCTCTCTTTTCTACCTGCTTTAAAAACCGCTCCTTCTGGTCAATGGGATCGTTAAGCTCTGAGAAAGCGTTTCCGTATTCTCTGCCCATAATAAATACCTCAAAGCGCTCGGTAAAATCAGGATTGTCTGCATAGCGTTTTGCCAGAGGAGAAATTTCTACCGGATATTCAGTAATGAAGGTTGGCTGAACCAGACGGTCCTCTACCTTTTCTTCAAAGACAAGTGCAATAATCTCACCTTTGGAGAGGGGTTCTGCATCCTCGTCAAATTGTATACCCAAAGATTTTGCCATTTCTTCTGCTTCTTTGGCGTCTTTAGCATTATGGAAATCAACGCCGGTATACTTGGTAATAGAATCTGTCATAGTGATACGCTCCCACGGTTTACCAAGGTCAAGGTCCTGCCCCTCATAAGTAATCTGTGTGGTGCTCAGAACCACCTGTGTAACAGTGCGAATCATATCCTCTGTCAGGTTCATCATATCCTCATAGTCAGCATATGCCTGATACAGTTCTATCGAAGTAAACTCCGGATTATGCTTGACATCCATCCCCTCATTGCGGAAAAGTCTGCCCATTTCATAAACCCGTTCAAAACCACCAACAATCAAACGCTTTAAGTAAAGTTCCGGTGCAATACGAAGATACATATCAATATCCAGTGTATTGTGATGGGTGATAAAAGGACGAGCTGCTGCACCGCCGGGAATGGTGTTGAGAATCGGGGTTTCTACCTCCATGTAGCCTCTGGAATCCAAATAGTTACGGATAGAGGTCATAATACGGCTACGCAGCTGAAAGGTTCTTTTTACATCCGGATTCATAATCAAATCCACATACCGTTGACGATAACGCAGGTCGGTATTGGTCAATCCATGGTACTTCTCCGGCAACGGACGCAGTGATTTGCTTAACAATTTTATTTCAGTTGCACGAACAGAGATTTCACCCTTCTGGGTAGTAAAGACTTCACCGGTAACACCTACCATATCACCAATGTCAAGTTTCTTATATTTTGCATAAGGCTCTTCACCCAATTCGTCGCGTTTTACACAAAGCTGAATTCTGCCTTCGCCGTCTTGGAGATCTGCAAAGGACATCTTGCCCATAACACGCTTGGACATTAAACGCCCTGCTACAACTACAACCTTACCTTCAAACGCATCGTAATTTTCAATAATCTCGGTAGTATGCTGTTGTGGATCAAATTTGGTAATCGCAAACGGATTTTCTCCCTCTGCCTGCAAGGTTTGTAGTTTCTCTCTGCGGATTTTTAAAACTTCATTTAAATCCTTTTCCTGAGTTTGTCCATTGTTTTGTTGTATTTGTTCGCTCATAGTTGCGTTCCTTTCTCTTTGGTTATTCAATAGCAAGGATCTTGTAGCTTATAGGACCGTCTGCAGTATCCAACTGCGCAGTTTCGCCTACTCCTTTTCCTTTGATTGCCATAAAGAGCGGGCATTCATTAGAAATTGTTTTTTCAACCTCGCTGGTAGGATCTGCTTCAGTAGAACCAACAATGGTATACCATTCTTTTTCATCAAACTCTACATCCAGAATTTGCACCCGAGTACCGATACCAACCTTAGTTCTGTCAATATCCTCTGCATCAATCACAATGGCGTTTTTGAGCATAGACTCCAGTTCGCTGATGCGAATTTCAACCTGCGCCTGTTCATTCTTGGCTTCGTCGTATTCCGAGTTCTCAGATAGGTCTCCAAAGCCTAGTGCGACCTTAATCTTTTCAGATACTTCTTTCCGTTTTTTTGTTTTTAAATATTCAAGTTCATCCTCCAGCTTTTTCAAACCTTCTACTGTAAGGGTAATTTTCTTCTCCATAGTTATTGAAACCTCCGTATGTTTTAAATACACAATATCTAAATATTATACTCAATTGTTAACTGCTTGTCAACCGTTTTTTACCTTTGCACCAAGATACAAAACTGAGTTTTGAAGTAGGCAAATCAACACCTGACCAATAGTGTTCCTGCGCAATAGCATATCTATGCAAATCCAGCATCATTTCCATGGAATCTGCAATCACTTCTTTGCCTATGCCCAATGCCCCTGCTTCAAGGTCGATCCACCATCCGCGGAAAGGAATGGAGAAATCCTTTTCTCTTATCTCCGGGTAAAACCCATAGATATTACAAATTCTTTCAGCGAGTTTTTTTGCGTTCAAACAATCGTCGGTACACAAAAACAGGGCATTGCAACGGGGACACAGGGCATCTAAAAGTTCTTCTGACTCTCTTATCTTAGATGTTTTGATATAAACCCGTCCGGGACTTTTGGGTATAATCTCCAGAATGCACCGCCTAAACTTATCGACAGGAATTGGCAAATAAAAGCCACTTGCATCTATAGAGATCGAAAACAACGCCTTCTCTGCGACTGCATCCAGTGCTACCTTTTGACAATGTTGTCTTAGCAAAAACGACCTGCCTTTTCGGTATAACCATTGGCGAAACCACGCAGGCAATCGTCGAAGCTCCTGTTCAGTCCAAGCAAGCTCTGCCACTACAAATTCTGCCTGTGTGCAAAATCTTTCCTTCACCCGAACCATTCTTCTCATTTTTATCCAAAATCCAATTTTATCTTTTCGCACCGTAAGGATACCGAGGGAAATCACTGTAGATACTCGAGTGCACGCTGCATCTGTACATCCTCTTGAAGAGTAAGCTCTGAAAGCTGCGCATACTTTTCAATATCCATAGGAATTGCTTCATCCGGTTCAATGCCGTCACCATGAATGCAAACGCCATTTGGCGTATAATACTGCGCAACAGTCACCGAGAGCACAGCCTCTTTTCCGGCCTCGATAACACTTTGCACTACGCCCTTGCCATAGGTTTTTTCTCCAATGTGGTAGGCAATGCCATAATCCTTTAAGGCGCCAGTTAAAATTTCACTTGCCGAGGCAGTTCCCTGATTGGTAAGCACAACCATAGGAATCTTCTCTGCAGGTCCGGTTGCCGGATAATTAACTCTGTTTTCGTCCTTGTCCATGGTATAGACTATGATCTTTTCATCCTCAATAAACATATTGGCAATCTCCGCCGCCTCCATCATCAATCCGCCGGGGTTGTTTCGAAGGTCAAGCACCAGTTTTTTCATTCCCTCTGCCTTATGCTTGTTATAAGCATCTACAAACAAATCTGCTGTGTTTGTGGTGAACTGAGTGATTCTGATACAGGCAACGCTATCGCTGAGCATCTGACTTTCTACACTAGGAATTTCAATTTCCTGCCGAACAAGTTCAAAATCCACCGTTTCACCGGTTGTCTTGCGCAACACCGTAACAGTGACTGAAGTTCCTGCCTCTCCCCGCATCAACGCAACGGCATCGTTTATCTCCTGACCTGTAAAGCTTATTCCGTTGACAGCAAGGATTTTGTCGCCGGTCATAAGACCTGCTTTCTCCGCAGGAGATCCGGCAATGGGAGAAACAATTGCTATTACATTATCATCGGTATCATTCTCAATATAAATCCCTATACCACAATAATTCCCTTCAATGCCTTCCATGTATTCTGTGGCAGAATCTCCCCATAAATAGCGTGTATAGGGGTCTCCGGTTGCAAATGCAACTCCTTCAATGGCAGTGTTGGCAACCGTGTTCATATCTACATCTTTGTAATAATTCTTTTGAATCAGCTTGCTTACGACAGAAAACTGAAAAAATTCACCCCACGCTGTAAAGCCAAATGGGTTTACAACACCGATTGTAAGAATTGCAGTTGTAATAATAAGTACAATTGCAGACAGAATCAAAACAGGCTTTTTAATATACACACTGAATCCTCACTTTCTCTCTGTTAGAAATACTGCATTGGGTTAACAGGATTCCCGTCAATCAAAACTTCAAAATGCAGATGAGGACCGGTAGAATTACCGGTAGAGCCTACTCTTCCAATCTGCTGACCTTGTTCTACAGACGAACCAACCGAAACCAAAATGGCACTCATATGACCATACAAGGTAGTAACTCCGTTGCCATGACTGATAATCACACAGTTTCCATATCCACCATTATATTCTGCAAGAATAACCTTTCCGCTTTTTGCTGCCCACACAGGAGCTCCCTGAGAGGCACCGACATCTGTACCCGTATGCGGTCTAAGTACACCGGTAACCGGATTGACACGGTTTGGTGAAAATTGGCTGGTAATATACCAACTGTTGGTAGGCCATAGAAACGCTCCGCTTTTTATCCTGCTTGTGTCGGCATTTCCAAAGGATGTAATCCCGGCTCTGTTTTTCGCCGCCTCTTTCTCTCTTGCCTGAGCATCCAAATACGCCTGATACTCTGCCGTATCCTGTTGCAGTTTTTTCATGTAAGCAGTCGCTTCGTCCTTTTTCTTCGTCAGGTCAGTAAGCGCACTGTCGAGTTCGTTTTTTTCGTTTTCCTGTTGTTGCTTTATTTCCTCCATCCTGGTTTTTCGATCATGGATCTCCTGCTTGACTTTTTCCATAGAATCCAGGATATTGTTATCATATTCAGCAATTTCTCTGGCTATGACAACACGGTCAATCAAATCCGAAAAACTTGTGGCTGCAAAAATGATATCCAGGTACGAGGTCGATCCGCTCTCACAGATAACAGTTATTCGTTTTTTAAACTTGTCCATCTGCTTAGCTTCTGCTTCTTCTGCGGCCTTCAATTCTTCGTCAATCACCTTTAGTTCTTCTTCTTTTAATTTGATTGATTCTTCAAGAAGATAGACCTTATCCGTCGCTTCGTTCAGCTTTTTTTCCAGCTCATTTACTGCTTGAATGGCACTTTTCTCTTGTTCCTTCATATCCTTAAGCTTTGCGTCGGTTGGCTGACCATATACAACCGAAGTAACCAAGGGTGCTATGATACCCAAAAGAAACAAGAAGGCGATTGCAATCGCGGCAATTTTTACAGCTTTTTTACTCATCTCAATTGCTCCTTACGACTTTAAATGTTTTCGAATGGAAATTCCGCTTCCGATCAAGCCAATGCCCGCACCAATCCCTAATGAGGTTGCGACTACATACTTCCAGATTGCCGATGCCGGCATAAATAGCGATTGACCTAAATCAGGAAAGATGTTGATTGCAGAACGAGTCAAGAAAATATATCCCACAAAGACAAGCGCGCTTGCAAGAATGGACCCCAAAACACCTAAAAGAATACCCTCGACCATAAACGGTCCTCGAATATAGGCATTGGATGCACCGACAAAACGCATAATATCAACCTCGCCGCTACGAGAAATCAATCCAATTCGAATCGTATTTGCAATAATAAACATCGCAATCAGTACCAATAGCAGCATCAGCCAAAATCCTATTTTTCGAATAATACCGTTAATAATTTGAATCTTGTCTTCAATCTCTTGAAGATTTACTACCTCATCCACACCGGAGACCTTTTTTGCATCCTCGGCAACCTTAGCAGAATGCTCCAGCGATGTAATGGTTAAAATATAAGAGTCTCGAACAAAATTGTCATTTTCTAAATCCTCAAGCATAAATTCTCTGCCCTTATAGGTGGTTTCTTTGGTGCGTTCAACTCTTGCATCCTTAGAAAAAAATGTCACATCAGATACATGTTCAATGGCAGAAAGTTCGCTTTTGATGCGATTGATATTGGTACCTTCCATATCTCTTTTCAGATAGACATTAATTTGGCATTGTTGTTCTACCTGCGATATCCAACTATTTAAATTCATAATCGCAAGCTGAAAGACCCCAAGCAAAACCAGGCTTGCTGCAACAATACCAATCGATGCTACACCCATCAGCTTATGATTCCAGATGTTTTTACATCCCTGCACAAAGAAATATCGTAACGCTCTAAACAAGTTGATACCCCCCTTGCTCTGCATCTCGAATCAACCTACCCTTTTCCAGTGTCAAAACACGCTTTTGCATACGGTTGACCAGTTCTTTTGCATGGGTTGCCACAATCACGGTGGTACCCAGACGGTTAATTCTAACCAGCAAATCCATAATTTCATCAGAGGTTTCAGGGTCAAGATTACCGGTGGGCTCGTCCGCAATCAGCACGGGAGGATTGTTCACCAGCGCCCGTGCCATGGAAACTCTTTGTTGTTCACCGCCGGAAAGCTGTCCGGGCTTGACATCCGCCTTTTCTGCAAGACCAACCAAACCTAACACCTGGGGAACAACACGCTTAATCGTCTTGGGCGATGCTCCCACCACCTGCATAGCAAAGGCAATATTTTCATAAACCGTACGGTCATGCAACAAGCGAAAATCTTGAAATACCACCCCAATTCCCCTACGGAACTTGGGAATATTGCGGTTGCGAATCTTTTTTACATCTGTGCCATTAAATAAAACCTCGCCTTTGTCTGCAACTTCTTGTCGCAAAAGCAGTTTCATCAGTGTACTTTTTCCCGCACCTGTTGCAC
>JAZOWR010000202.1:0-4298 GCA_045659345.1 Ructibacterium sp. | reverse complement strand
CATAAGAACCACTTTTGTTTGGATTGCTGTTGTGTCGCAAAAGGAGCAATCATTGACTTTTTTGAAAACCGATTCAAAATTAATAAGTATATATGTAAAGCGTAACACCGCCGTGGGTTTGGGACATTCTGGTGTGAATCTTGTTTTCATTAAAGTCGAAGGTTTTTTAGTACATTGGTCTGTCCTCCTTTTCAACTATAGTGTAGCACAGTTTTTTTGTAATTACAATTGACATCTTAGCAAAAATACAAGGACGGTTTTTGGGCAAATGAGAGAAAATGGGAAAAACATATTTACATGTTGCGAGCAATTGTGGTATAATAATTTTTAGTGGTGCAAAAAAGGATGACAATTTTTTTTGTGAAATTGTCATCCTTTTCTTTTAGATAATAAATGAGGTGACAAGATGAGGTTTGTGTTACAGCGGGTTCTTGAGGCAAGAGTAGATATTGGCGGTAAAACCGTAGGTGAGATTGGCAAGGGATATCTTTTGCTGGTAGGGATTTCGAACGATGATACCAGCGAAGTTGCTGACAGGATGATTGAAAAAGTAGCAAGACTTAGGATTTTTGAAGATGGCAACGGAAAAACCAATCTAAGCATAGAGCAAGTAGCGGGAGAGGTTTTGGTGGTTTCGCAATTTACCTTGTACGCAGATTGCAAGAAGGGGAACAGACCCAGTTTTGTCCGTGCCGGAAGTCCTGCACTGGCAGAGGAATTATACAATTATATTTTGACCCGTTGCGCGGAGCTGTTTCCAAAAACACAGCACGGCGTATTTGGAGCAGATATGCAGGTGTCCTTGATCAATGACGGACCCTTTACCCTAACCCTTGACAGTGATGAAATTTTAAGCAAGGAAAAGTAAAACGGAGGCAGGAAAATATATCCTGCCTCCGTAGTTTGTTATGCGATGATTTAGTCTTCTTGATAGCATGCAAAAATTTCGTCAATGCGCCGGGAATCTTTTACTTTTGTGAAGCTGCTTACCAAAGGTACTGCAATCATAGAAACTACCATTGCAAAAACACCCATTTCCGGTGATTTTGCAGCCGCTGCAGCAAACCCAAGGTTCTGCGAAATCACAAGTGTTGCAATGCCTACAACCAAAAGCCCCGAGAGAATGCCTGCGTATGCTCCGGCTTTCGTTATCTTCTTTGAGAAAAGTCCCCAAATGTAGGGCCCAATGAAACAACCTGAAACGACACCCCAAGAGAAAGACATAAGACTTACAATAATCGAAATATTCCGTGTTGCGAAAATGAAAGAGCATGCAACGAACAATAAGCAGAGAAGCCGTGTAAGAAGCAATTGTGTTTTGGGCTTAGTTTCTTTCTTTCTGACTGCAGGGATAAGGTCAACGGCAACCGCCGAAGCTGATGTAAGTACCACTGCCTGAAGTGTTGACATGGAAGCAGAAAGAAGAAGAATCATAATAATAGATAAAAGAATAATTCCAAAGGTTCCGCCACCTAAGACCTTCATAAGAACAGAAGGAATCACAGCATCGATTCCGCCTTCGGGGAGAACACCGCCTAAGATAAGTCTTGAGGTTGAACCGATAAGGTATGCCCCGCAACCGATAACAATGCAAAAAAAGGTAGAAATAACAGTGCCGCGTTTAATAGCCGCAGTGTCTTTGATTGCATAGAACTTGCCAATCATTTGAGGCAGTCCCCAAGTACCAAAGCTTGTCAGCATAATATTGAAGCAAAGGAACTTAAACGATGAGCCGCCAAAGATATTGGTAAGCTGTACTCCTGTTGTTGGATTCGGATCGCCGGGAGGCGACTGGAAGTTTTTCAAGTTTTCAACAAGTCCTGAAATACCACCCACTGCGTCGTGAGCTAAAACAGTGGCAACAAGGCATACAACGCCCGCAATCATAATGATTCCCTGGATAAGGTCGGTGTATGCGGTTGCAATGTATCCGCCGGCAACAAGATAAACTGCAGTAAGACAGGCAATCATAAGCATCCATACCCATGTTTCAACACCGGGGAACACTGCACTGAAAAGTGAACCCAGTCCCTTGTAAACTGCTGCTGAGTAAGGAACCAGGAAGACAAAAATAATAATTGAAGCCAAAATCTTCATGCCTTTGGAAGCGTATCGCTTTTCAAAGTAATCGGGCATTGTTTTTGCATTCAGTTTTTTGGTCATCTTTCTTGTGCGGTTCGCAAATAACAACCAAGAGATAAGACAGCCTAAAACTGCATTTCCAATACCAATCCATATGCTTCCGATACCGATATTCCATCCGTGTTGACCTGCATATCCTACAAAAACAACGGCTGAAAAATAGGTAGTTCCATAGGCAAAAGCGGTTGCCCATGCTCCGATATTTCTTCCGCCGATCAGAAACCCATCCAGCGTATTTGATTTGCCGTAACTGATACAGCCGATAAGTACCATTGTAATTGCGTAAACACAAAGAGCAATGATTGTGTAAAGTTGTGCGTTTGTCATGATTTTTGCCTCCTTGAATTTGAGATTGCAGAAGGATACTTTGTTTTTGGCAAAAAAACACGCCCTCTGCATTCTGATTAGAATACAGAGGACGAGAGATCTCCCGTGGTACCACCTCAGTTTACCGCTTTCTCACGATTGCGGCCTTAAAAAGTGTCTATCAACACTCTTGTTCTATAACGGGAACTCCCGTTGCAGCCTACTTAAAATGGCTTTTGTTCGGTGCACTGCTCACAAGATGTATTCGGCTTAGGTTCCCTCATTGCCTCGCACCACCCGGCAACTCTCTCAAGAGTTCTTCCAAACTTACTTGTTCCTGCTCAAACGCATTTAATAGTCATATTTTACTACTTTAGAACAAAAATGTCAAGAGTTATTTATGATGTAAATGGAAATAATTTTGGAAAAATGCTTGACAAAATATGTTTTATATGGTATAGTAATTTCTGATTTAAACGCTGTGAAGCGGAATAGTACGCAAAAATCTTCGCCTTGAGAGAAATGCCGGGTGGTGCGAGGCATCGGGAGGGTTTTGCTGAACTCACCGCGGAGCGGCTGCCGTGAGCTTTTTAGTAGGGGCAGACGGGAACTCCCGTAACAGAGTTAAGGTGTGTTAGCATCTAAAGGGCATCCTGATTTGGATGAAGAAGAGTGGTACCGCGGAAACATAGGATTTAGCGTTTTCGTCTCTTTGCATCAACAAAGAGATGAAGGCGTTTTTTTGTTGATAAGGCTATTGTAATATAACGGTAGAAGATTGAAAGGGGTTTTCAAACAATGAGAAAAATCAATATTGCAGACATTACGCTTAAGAAGCTTTCGGAGGAACGCGAAATTTCGCTGCTTTTTCGTGAAAAATCGGCAATAGCAAAGTGTGCCGACTTGTTTGGCGCAGATGCAGTTGAATTGCCGCCTGTAAAGAATCTTCGTGAAGATAGCATAATCTATAAAACGATTGCACAGAATGTTCAAAACGCAACCCTGGCAGTCCCTGTAGGATTTGACGCAGAAGGTATTGCGTCTGTATGGGAATGTATTAAAGATGCAAAAAAACCGCGTCTTCAGATTGAGCTTCCCGTATCAACAATCCAAATGGAGTATACCTATCATATGAAGCAGGAAAAAATGCTTGCAAAAATTGGTGAGCTTACAGCTGCTGCAAAAAAATACTGCGATGATGTGGAGTTCTCGGCTGTGGATGCGACAAGAGCAGACATAGATTTCCTTATTGCTGCGGTAAAAGAAGCAGAGGCAAACGGCGCTTGCATGGTTACGCTTTGCGACCATGCGGGAGCATCCATTCCGGAGGAAATCGCTCTTTTGGTTGAAAAGGTGAAAAACGCAGTGAAGATTCCCGTGTTTGTTCAGGTTTCAGACCGGATTAGTATGGGCGTTGCAGCCGCATTTGCATCCATAACAAAGGGTGCAGATGGGCTCAAATGTGCTATGGCAGGAAAAGATGTTCTTTTGACTGGAAAAATATGCGATGCAATGCATGCGTGCAGTACCCAGATTGATGCAAGAGCTAAGCTGGATCACACAAAGATTCACGCAAGCATTGATGAGCTGTTATCCGGCATCAATCACGAAACCTATGATAGCGACAATGTTGTCAGCGAAAAGAAAAAGATTTTGCTTGATGCGGATTCTTCCATGGCACAGGTTACAAAGGCAGCAGAGCTTCTTGGGTATGAATTATCCGATTCTGACATCGGAAATGTATATAAAGCGCTTATGCAGGTATGTGACAAAAAAGGTGCAGTAGGCTCAAAGGAATTTGATGCGCTGGTTGCCAGCTCTGCGATGCAGGCGCCGTCTACCTATAACTT
>JAZOWR010000201.1:0-3268 GCA_045659345.1 Ructibacterium sp. | reverse complement strand
TCAGTTATGATGAATTCGATTACGGCAGCACAGCACTCACACACCTTTATTTACAGAGGGTGGGAGGTGGAAAGCCACGGGAATCCATATGCACATGCCATTTTGAGAGGATATGTAAATCAGCATGGACAGTCGATGCCGAATTACCATTATGAGGATCTCATTCATCTTGCAGAAATCTATGCAAAATCAGGATTGAAAAATCCGGCTGTGATTGTGGATACCAATCATGCAAATTCAGGCAAGATATGGAAGGAACAACCAAGAATAGCCAAAGAGGTTCTTCATAGCTGTCGTCACTCAGAAGATGTAAAAAGACTTGTGAAAGGGCTTATGATAGAAAGTTATATTGAGGATGGAGCGCAAAAGCCGGAAGAATCCATCTACGGCAAATCAATTACCGATCCCTGCCTTGGATGGGAAAAGACAGAAAAACTTATTTATGAGCTGGCAGAGGTACTTTAAAATTAGGCTTGTTTCCTTTGCTTCTCTGTGATAAAATGAAGATAACACAAAGATTTGGAGGAAACCAATGACACAGGAATTGATTGCAAGAATTAACGCCTTGGCAAAAAAATCACGAGAGGTCGGATTGACTGAGGCAGAAAAAGAGGAACAAAATAAGCTCCGTCAGGAGTACATTGCAGCGTTTCGCGGGAACCTAAAACGGCAATTGGATAACATAGAGGTTGTTCGGCCGGACGGAAGTAAGGAAAACCTAAAGGGCGAGAAATTATGAAAACAGTGTTGATTGCCTTGAATGCAAGGTTTGCCCATTCTTCTCTGGCGCTTAGATACCTAAAGCGTTATAATCAGGAATTTGACATAACCCTAAAAGAGTTCAGCATTAATGACAGCATGGAGCATATTTACTCGGTACTGGTAAAGGAAAACGCCGATGTTTACGGATTTTCCTGCTATATCTGGAATATGGAGCTGACCCTGCGCCTTGCAGAGAAGCTGAAAACCGCCTTGCCGAACATTCAAATCTTGTTTGGAGGGCCTGAGGCAGGCTGCCGGGCAGAGGAGGTGCTTTCTCGCTATTCGTTTGTGGACAAGGTGATTGTTGGTGAGGGCGAGGAGGCATTGCGGAAGATCATCTCTATGAAGACGGAGGAAAAGGTCGTACAATCCCTGCCCATGGATTTATCCAAGATACCCCAGCCATATACAAGGGAAGATATCCAAAGCAATCGAGAGAAAATTCTGTATTTTGAAACCTCCCGCGGCTGTCCCTTTCATTGCTCCTATTGTCTGTCATCTGCAGAAGACAGCGTCCGACCTTTTCCTATGGAATATGTCAAGGAGGGACTTTCTCGGTTTTTTGAGGCGGAGGTAAGACTGGTCAAGCTGATTGACCGAACCTTTAATTATGATGCCCGTCGTGCAGAGGAAATTTTGCGTTTTGTGCTGGAGCATAGCAAAAACACCTGTATACATATGGAGCTAGAGCCGAGGATTTTGAATGACGCGCTGATTTCTTTGTTAGGTTCTGCACCTAAAGGGAAGTTTCAGGTTGAGATGGGGATTCAATCGACCAATCCAAGAACATTGGAGGCGGTCAACCGTGTTTGCGATTTAGAGAGAACCGCAGAGAATATCCGCAAGCTTCAATCATTTGGCAATATGCACATCCATCTGGATTTGATTGCAGGGCTTCCCTATGAAGATTATGACAGTTTCAAACGATCGTTTGCCTATGTGTATGCACTAAAACCGGACATGCTTCAGCTTGGCTTTTTAAAGGTGCTTCCCGGCACTGCGATTGCAAGGCAAAACGGAATCCATGCAGTTTCCTATCCCCCGTATGAAGTGGTGGCAACCGATTGGATAAGTGCGCAGGAACTTTGCCGGCTCAAAGAGGTAGAAGAGGCGGTGGAACTCTTTTACAACAGCGGCGCGTTTGCAAAAACCATTGAGTTGTTGACAAAAGATGACGCTTTTTCTATGTTTGAGGAATTGGGAACCTTGATACAAATAAGCCAGAAGGATGGGAAAAAGAAGCGGAAAGAATGGTATGAGATTCTGTATCAAACCTATGGCGAAAGGGTTAGAACTTCCCTTTCGGAGGACTTTATCCGCAATAACAAAAGCATCCCTTTGCCCGAATTCACCCGTCCCAAGCGGGAGCGTGGATTTAAGGATGCGGTTTATCAATTGTTGAAGGAGGACGCCTTTTGCCAAAAATACGGCGTTGTTCCTGACCGTGCGGAGCTTCGGTTTGAACGGATGGACGCAAGAGCATGGATGATGGACTATCAAACAGGCAATCTTTTTGACATCACTGAGGAATTGTAATGTCATATTTACAAGCGAGGAAAGATATGATACAATAGGAATAAATCAAACAGGAGGTAACCAAAATGCGGATATGTGTATACGGTGCGGCATCGCCCACCATCGACAAGTTTTATATTGAAGAGGTAGAAAAGATGGGCAAGCTTCTGGCAGAGCGGGGACACTCTCTGGTCTTTGGCGGCGGCGGTAACGGGTTGATGGGCGCAGCGGCACGGGGATTCCGTGACGGTGGCGCATCTATCTTAGGTGTGCTGCCCAGGTTCTTTATTGAGGACGGCGTAGAACTGCTTTGTGATTTCTGCGAGATGATTGAAGTGGATACCATGCGGGAGCGGAAGCAGATTATGGAAGACAATGCCGATGCGTTCATTGTAACTCCCGGCGGTATTGGAACCTATGAAGAATTTTTTGAGATTTTAACCTCCAAGCAGCTTTGCAGACACAACAAGCCTATTGCCGTTTATAACCTCAACGGATTTTATGATGAAATGAACGCAGCGCTCCGGAGTGCGATTGAAAAGAATTTTATCAAAGAGGATTGCTTGGGAATCTTTTTGGTATCGAAGGATTTGGATGAGATTATCCGGTATCTGGAAGCACCGGTGACAGAGGTCAAGACCATTAAAGAATTAAAGGATGGTTGATGTTTTATGAAAAACTGTGAATCCTATTTTCAAAACAAGGATTGTCCCTATTTTCCCTGTCACCAGACGGATTGCGAGTGCTTTAACTGTCTGTTTTGTTATTGCCCACTGTATGCCCTGGGAGAAGACTGCGGCGGTAACTTCACCTACACCAAAGAGGGAATCAAGGATTGCTCAAACTGCATGATTCCCCATAGCCCCAATGGCTATGACTACATCAACAGCAAATTTAATGAATTAAAAGAACTCGCCAAAGAGAAATAAAAAAGACCCCATCGGGGTCTTTTTTAGTTTAAAGATTTAATAAAACATTTTATAATTTCAAT
>JAZOWR010000200.1:0-7951 GCA_045659345.1 Ructibacterium sp. | reverse complement strand
AGGAGGGGGGAGACCCTTCCCCTATCCTCCGTCCCTTGTTCTCTTTGTAAAAAAACAACCGCCGTTTTGGCGGTTGTATATCCTTTAATATCCTAATGTTCCGTCCAGCGAATCGTCCTGCTCAATCCAGCCGTTCACATCATAAACGGTATACTCGGTTGGTGTATTGCGAACAATCACCTTTTCGATTCCGGCGTTAATCACCATCCGCTTACACATTGCGCAGCAACATGCGTTGGGAACCAGCTCGCCGGTCTTGGCGTCCTTTCCTACCAGGTAAAGCGTCGCACCCAGCATATCCCGTCGTGCTGCGGAGATTATGGCATTTGCCTCGGCATGGACGCTCCGGCAAAGTTCATAGCGCTCACCCCTGGGAATCTGCAGTTTCTCTCGGGTACAATAGCCCAAATCAGAACAGTTTTTTCTGCCTCTGGGTGCACCAACATAACCGGTGGAGACGATCTCATCGTTTTTTACAATAATCGCCCCAAAATTCCGCCTTAAGCAGGTTCCCCGCTCGATGACTGTTTCTGCGATGTCGAGATAATAGTTTGTTTTATCAACTCGATTCATACCAAATCATACCTTTCTTTGTATCTTATTGTTATCATAACAGATGCGAAAAAACTTTTCAACCATTTTCTCGTTTTATTATTTCAATAAAGGAGGAGGGAGAACCGTCCCCTATCCTCTTTTGTTTGCAAAAGGAGGACGGAGAACCGTCCCCCTTCCTCTTTGGGGTTATTGGATGCTGAACAGCAGGTCGCCATAGGTCGGCATAGGCCAAACATCCTTAGGAGTATAAACCTCCATCTCATCTGCCAGTGCCCGCACGGTTTCCATCTTAGAAAGGACGGTATCCCGGTAAATCTCGGCCTGTTGCTGCTTATTCTCAACCGCCTTGGCAGCGGTCACATATCTCTCCAGTTCCTCAGCTTCTGTCAACAGCGCAGAGGTCAGATCCGAAAGTTTATAGACCAGGCTCTCCTCCATGCCGCAATTGACGCCGGGGCAAACCTGTTTTTTAGCAAGCAGCGTTTCGCTCAGGGTCTTCACATAACCGGTGACTGCCGGCAAAATATCCCGCCGTACCATCTCGAGCATGGTCAGCGCCTCGATATTAATGACCTTGCTGTAGTTATCCAGGTTGATTTCGTATCTGGAATATGCCTCACCACGGCTGAGAATATGATGCTTCTCAAAGAGTGCAAGGTTCTTCTCGTCAAGGAACGCAGTCATCGCCTCCGGGGTACTCTTGCGATTGGAAAGTCCGCGGTTTTCCGCTTCTTTTACCCATTCTTCCGAGTAGTTATTGCCGTTAAAAATAATTCGTTTATGCTTTTTGATGGTTTTTTTCAGGACCTCTTTGAGGGCTGATTCAAAATTCTCCTTGCCCTCCAACTCGTCAGCAAACTGACAAAGAATCTCTGCAACTGCGGTATTGAGAATAAAGTTGGGGCCGGATACCGAAATGCTGGAGCCGGGCATCCGGAACTCAAACTTGTTGCCGGTAAAAGCAAAGGGAGAGGTTCTGTTTCTGTCCGTCGTATCTTTAGCAAAATTGGGGAGCGCGTCTACGCCGCCAATTTCCATAATTTCTTTTTTTCGTTCATTGTAGTCCTTGCCTGACTCCAGAGCCTCTAAAATCTCGGTCATCTCATCGCCCAGGAAGATTGAAATAATCGCAGGGGGTGCTTCTGCTGCGCCCAGACGGTGGTCATTGCCGGCAGTGGCAACCGTCATCCGAAGCAGATCCTGATATTCGTCCACTGCGCCAACGACCGCACAGAGGAAGGTTAGGAATTTTAGATTCTCACACGGGTGTTTGCCGGGGCTGAGGAGATTGACGCCGGTATCGGTGCAAATCGCCCAGTTATCATGTTTACCGCTGCCGTTTACTCCGGCAAACGGTTTTTCGTGGAGCAGACACTTCATCGAATGTTTTTCTGCAATTCGTTTCATCAATTCCATGGTGAGCTGGTTATGGTCGGTCGCAATGTTGCCGGCACAGTAAATCGGTGCCAGTTCATGCTGGGCAGGCGCTGCCTCATTGTGCTTGGTCTTAGCAAAAATACCCAGCTTCCAGAGTGCATCGTCCAAATCCCGCATATAAGCAGAAACCCGCTCTTTCACTACACCAAAATAATGGTCATCGAGCTCTTGACCCTTGGGGGGCATCGCACCAAACAGTGTTCTGCCGGTAAAGGTGATATCCCGCCGTTTCGCCGCAACCGTGCGGTCAATCAAGAAGTATTCCTGCTCCGGTCCTACCGTGGTTTCTACCCGTTTGACATCATGGTCGCCAAACAACCGCAAAACACGCAAAGCCTGAGTGTTCAAAGCTTCTAAAGACCGCATCAGCGGTGTCTTTTTATCCAGCGCCTCACCGGTATATGAGCAGAATATCGTGGGAATACAAAGAATGTTGTCCTTAATAAACGCATTGACCGTGGGATCCCATGCGGTATAACCCCGTGCCTCAAAGGTGGAACGGAGCCCGCCCGAGGGGAAACTGGAAGCATCCGGCTCGCTCTTGATCAGCTCCTTGCCGGAAAATTCCATAATCACTTGGTCCTCACCCATCGGCGCAATAAAGCTGTCATGCTTTTCAGCGGTGACTCCTGTCATCGGCTGGAACCAATGGGCAAAATGGGTTACGCCCTTTTCAATCGCCCATTCTTTCATGGCATTGGCAACCTCGTCCGCCGCCTCCCGAGTCAAGGGGACACCCTCTTCTTTGGTCTTGCGCACCTGATGATAGACCGATTCGCTCAGTCTTTCCTTCATAATCCGGTTGTTAAAGACCATTGAACCAAAAATATCGTTAATATGCGACATTCTTACCCACTCTCCTTACTGAAAATGCCAATTTCAGGCATTGTATCATCCATCTTCTTATTATATAGTCTAGTGCCCTCTTTGTCAAGAAAAACGAATGCTTGAACATTCTGTCAGAAAGAGTCGATGAAAATATTTTGCAATTTATGAGCGGTATGGTATAATTAAATTACCAGAATTTGGAAAGGAGCATTCCTATGTTGTTAGATTACCAGAGAAAAACCACCGTTCGTGAGGTGCGCCGTCCCGACCCACGACAGGAAGCGGAGGCATTGGAAAAAAGCCGAAATTTTACAAGATGCGGGGAAACACGGACGATTCCGATTAAGAATATTATGCCCAACCCTCATCAGCCTCGCCAGGAGTTTGACAAGGCGGCGCTGCAAGATTTGGCAATTTCGATTATGGAATATGGCTTGATGCAGCCGATTACGGTTCGGCAAATTGGACCCTTTGACTATGAATTAATTGCGGGCGAGCGCAGGCTGACTGCCTGCAAAAATTTGGGCATGGCATACATACCTGCAATTGTGATGACGGCAAGTCCCACCGACAGCGCTGTGCTTGCCCTGGTGGAGAATATTCAGCGAGAAAATCTAAACTATCTGGAAGAGGCAGAGGCGTTTAGCAATTTGATTCACGAACACGGCTTGACGCAGGAAGAATTGGCGGACAAGCTGGGAAAAAGCCAGTCAACCATCGCAAACAAGATACGGATTTTAAAGCTGTCCCCTAAAGTTCGGCAAATATTAACTGCTTATAATTTAACCGAGCGCCACGCCCGGGCACTTTTGCGGTTACCGGAGGAGAAACAACGGCTTCGGGCAGCAAAGCTGATTGCCGAGCGGGGATTTAATGTGGCAAAGACAGAGGAGCTGGTGGACAAGCTGCTCAAAGCCCCCGAGCGTGCCGTTGCCGCACCAAAATTAACCGAGGGTCGTATTTTTCGGGATATCCGGGTGTTTCATAATACCATTCGACAGGCAGTAGACCTGATGCGAAAATCCGGAATCGAAGCCAGTGCCAATAAAATAGAAAACGATACCTGCATCGAATACACCATTGTAATCCCCAAATAATCACAAGGAGGACAGGGGAAGGTTCTCCGTCCTCCTTTTTCTCGAGGAGGAGGAGGGGGAACCGTCCCCCTTCCTCTCTTAAAGAAAACAAAAGCACGCCAATAGGCGTGCCTTTAAAATACGGAGGAGGGAGAACCGTCCCCTGTCCTCCTTTTTAATCCTGAAAGTCAAAGAGGTCTGCGTTTCGCTCCTGAAAAAGCTGATACACTGCAGACAAAATCTCCGGATCTTCCACCTGTTCCAGGCAGTCTTCCTCTTTATCTTTATGAATCAGAAAGATTACCACCTCGGTAACCACTTCTTCTTCATCATCATAGGGAATACAGATCACATAATCCTTGCCTTGATATTGGACGGTGTCCAGGTGTTCAAAGGTAACGGTATTACCATCCTCGTCAATTAAATCTACCAAATATTCGTTTTCGGGTAATTCAGCCATCATTTATTCCTCCTTATCGCAAGCTATCGAGGTATCCTTGCAGGATATAACCTGCCGAGATACTGTCTACGCTGTCTTTTCGTTTTTGACCTCGTATATTGGTTTCGTTCATCAGCTGATGTGCTGAAACCGTGGTCAGACGCTCATCCCATAAAATCACCGGAAAGTCATCGCCCAGCCGCTCTTTTAACATACTTGCAAACGCCTGCGTTTTTTCTCCCCGGGGACCAATCGAACCGTTCATGTTCTTGGGAAAACCAAGAACAATTTTCTCAGCTCCTTGTTCCTTGACAAGGGCTGCAGTGTGGTCTGCCACCTTAACCATATTTTTATCTTTACAAGCCGCCAGCGGTGTTGCCCCAAATCCCAATGGGTCTGAGATAGCATACCCTGTTCGGCTGTCTCCAAAATCAACGCCCAATATCCGCATGGTTCTACCTCGAATTGTTTTTTATTATTGTATCACATTGCATTAAAAAATGCAAACATCTGTGTTTTTTATTTCTCAACCAGAGCAAAGGATATTTCACCTTTGGCTGCCACATCTTCGCCCACATAAGCACATACTTCTGCTTTGCCTATGTGACCGCGCATTTTTGTCAGCTCTGCCTCCAGCCGGAGGGTTTCTCCCGGAACCACCTGATGTCTAAATTTAAAATTATTGATACCGGTAAAGACAGCCAACTTATCTTGATTCTCCGGCAGGGCAAGAATCACCACAGCCCCTACCTGCGCCAAAGCCTCGCAGATCAAAACGCCGGGCATGATGGGTCTTTCCGGAAAATGTCCCTGAAAATACGGCTCGTTCATGGTAACATTCTTGATGCCGACTGCGCGTTTGCCCTCTTCCAGCTCTATAATTTTATCCACCAGCAAAAACGGGTAGCGATGGGGAATAATCTCCATGATTTGGTTGATGTTTAGTTCCATTTGTGTGTCCTCTTTTCTGTTTTGAGGAGGAGGGAGAACCGTCCCCTGTCCTCCTTTTCTATTTCAAGGAGGAGGGAGAACCGTCCCCTGTCCTCTTTTAGTTTTCCCGTTGGTCTGCTGCGTTATAACTCTGCAGAATGAGAGGGTTTTCCAGTGCCTTGCCTGTACCGTAGGCTACGCAGGATTCCGGCTCGTCTGCCAGGTAGGTTTTAATCCCTACCTCACTTTGAATCAAACGCTCCATGCCGTATATCAAGGCTCCTCCGCCGGTGAGCATAATTCCTCTGTTGCTGATGTCTCCGATCAGCTCTGGCGGGGTTTCTTCTAAAATGCTGCGGATTTCTTCTACAATGGTCATGGTTGGCTCCATCAATGCATCATAGACCTCATCTGAGGTTATCTGTATCGTTTTGGGAAGTCCGGATACCAGGCTTCTGCCGCGGATATCCATCGCAAGCAACTTGTCCCGCTTGCGTACACAGCCAATTTTGATTTTCAGTTCCTCTGCCGTTCTTTCGCCTATCAGAATATTATACTTTTTGCGTATGTATCTGATGATGGCATCGTCAAAGTTATCACCGGCAACCTTGATAGACCGGCTGATTACAATTCCACCTAATGATATCACCGCAATATCGCTGGTGCCGCCTCCGATATCAACCACCAGACTGCCGCACGCTTCGTTAACATCAATGCCAATACCCAGCGCCGCTGCTAAGGGTTCTTCTATCAAATGAACGCGTCTGGCACCTGCCTGCATACCTGCATCAATCACCGCACGCTCCTCTACCTCTGTCACATCACTGGGTACACAAATCACAACCCTGGGTTTGATTAAATTTTCGGGAAAATTCTTCTTGGTTACCCGTTGTAAAAAATAACGGAGCATCCGTTCCGTAATACTATAATCGGATATAACTCCCTCTTTTAACGGCTTGACAGCAACAATATTGCCGGGGGTTCTGCCTAACATTTTTTGCGCTTCTCTGCCCACCGCAAGCAGGCGGTTGGTATCTTTATCCACAGCTACCACAGCAGGCTCTTTTGCTACAATCCCTCTGCCTTTTACATAAATCAATATCGTAGATGTACCTAAATCTATTCCAATGTCTTGTCCAAACATACGAAAAGTTCCTTCTTTCAATTCACAACAATATTACAACTTTGTTACAAAAATGTTACAAAGGATATTGTACCCTATTTTTAAGGTGGTGTCAATATCTTCTACATAAGTTTTTATAAAATAACAAAAACCGCAAAAAAATGGTTTGTGAATTTTTTTCGTTTATGATACAATAAAAATGAGAAAGAGAAGAAGGGCGAAAATCATGAATTTAAAAAACGCATACAATCATTATAAAACCATTACCCGACACCGCCATCTGGTAATCAAGCATTGCTTTTATGCAGGAATTTTATGGAGAGGATTATTGCATGATCTTTCTAAATATACGCCTGCCGAATTTTTTGCCGGAATGAAATATTATACCGACGGTACTCGGAGTCCCAATGAAAAGGAACGGGAAATTTTGGGATATTCTCCTGCATGGATGCATCATAAAGGGAGAAACCGCCATCATTTTGAATATTGGACGGATTATAATCCCAAGGAGAAAAAAGTAATGCCGGTTCCCATGCCGATGCCTTTTTTAAAAGAGCTGATTTGCGATCGGGTTGCTGCAAGTAAAATTTATCAGGGAGTTCACTATACCAATCAACATCCCTTATCCTATTTTTTAAACGGTGATGCCAGAATGTCTATGGCGCCTGAAACTGCAACGCTGATTACCGAAATACTGACAACTCTTGCAGAGGAAGGCGAAAAAGCCATGTTTGAAAAAATGAGATCATTATAAAAAAGGAGGAAGGAGAACCGTCCCCTGTCCTGCTTTTATACACAGCGGTATTCTTTTTCCAAAGTGTATGAAATGTTGATAATATTTCTTACCCATTGGGATTGAGGAAAGTGTGGAAAGTGAAAAACGGTTTTCCATAGGGTTTTAAACCTCAGTTTTTGCTTTTGTTATCCCAAAAATTACAGTTGTCCACATTTTACACTTACCAACAACAGCGACAGCAACTATAAAATATATATATTATATTATATATAGTAAAAATAAGAAAATAAAAAACCGCCAAACGGCGGCCTTTCTTTTTACTTAATAACATCGACTCCCATATAAGGACGGAGTACTTCAGGAATGGTTACACTGCCGTCTGCATTTTGGTAGTTTTCTAAAATAGCAGCCGTGGTTCTGCCTATTGCAACGCCGGAGCCGTTTAAGGTATGCACCAATTGTGCCTTATCCTTAACAGAATTTTTGTAACGAATGTTAGCTCTTCTTGCCTGGAAATCTTCGAAATTACTGCAGGAAGAAATCTCTACAAATCTGTTATAGCTTGGCATCCAAACTTCAATATCATATTTCATGGCAGCGGTGAAGCCTAGGTCACCGATACAAATTTTAACCACACGATAGGGAAGTTTTAAAAGTTTGAGCACATCTTCTGCATCAGCTACTAATTTTTCAAGCTCTTCATAAGATTCTTCAGGTTTGGTGAACTTGACAAGCTCAACTTTATTAAATTGATGCTGACGAATCAGGCCTCTGGTATCTCTGCCGGCTGATCCTGCCTCTGCACGGAAGCATGCGGTATAGGCACA